>CAZGWZ010000075.1:0-5505 GCA_964529545.1 uncultured archaeon | reverse complement strand
CCCTGAAACCATTCATGACCTTCCTCCAGCTCTTCTCATAACTTATGCTGAATGAGCCGCCCCAGTTTCCTACGATGCGCATCACGGACTCCTCCATTCCGGAATCCTTCTCGCCGGTGTAGATGAGTCTTTCCGCGCCGAAAGCCCTCGCCGTGAGTGAGCAGTGCGTCGCTATCCTCGGATCCCTTCCGGCACGGTGGCCAATGCGAAGAACCGTTATCATCTATATCGCCAGAAGAAGCACGCCTATGAACATGCCTATGAATATCGCCATCGCCGTCCTGTGAAGCGTCCTGCTGCCCTTCACGATGGGCATCATCTGGTCCACTATGACGAACAGCATCGCTCCGCATGAGAACGAGAGCCCGCTGGAGACTATCACGGCCATAGAGCTGCTGAGCGCAGCGAAGGATGCGAGGGCGCCGACAAGGAGCGGGACGCCTGACATGAGCATGAGAAGCATCATCTTCTTTGAGGGCATCCCGGCCTGCATCATGGGGTCCTTCATGGATACGCCCCTCGGTATGTTCTGAAGTACAATCGCTATGATGACTGCTATACCAAGACCCGCTGACGGCACGAATGACGAGCCGAGCAGAAGGCCTGCAGAGAAGTTGTACAGCAGTATCCCGGTAACGATGAGGGAACCGGTCTTCAGTATCGAGTAGAGCCTGTCCTCGTACTTCTCGTCAAGGTAAGTGTGCGGGAAGAGGAATCCGGTAACCATGAAGACGACGCCTCCGAGCACGAAACCGAGGGCCGTGTATCCGGCGCCGCCCGTCTCAAGGGCTACCGGAAGCACGCCGAGCATTATGACTGAGATCAGCACTCCCGTCGATGCAGAGAGGCAGAAGTCGAGCACCCTCTTCTCTATCCTCACGAAGCCCGGAAGCATGCCTCCTATGACGGTTGACGCGCCGGCAGCGAAGGCGAGCACTAGAACGGTCGCAAAATCCATGTTTTCACATTATATTATTCGTTTCCGGGATTATATTAAAGTTGTGTGGCCTACTTCTCGGCGCCTTCGTCGAATTCATCGGAGAGCAGCTTGTTGGAGCCGAACAGGAGCCTCTCGAGGGCCTGGGTCACGTAAAGCTGCTTCGACAGCTTTATGGGATCCGAGTCGCTGTGTATGGAGCAGTGTATCTGGACGCGCATGAGGGCATTCCTGATCTCCTCCCTCGCTGCGCCCCTTATCTTATTGAACCCCTTCATGACGGCGTCCAGAAGATAGGGAAGCTCGTCAGGGTCGTCTATGGACTCCCATAGGGACTTTGAGAAATCTGCAGGCACCTTGGAGCTCTTAGCCCAGCCGGCTACGGTAAGACCCCTCTTCCCTGCAAAAACACTCTCTTCCATAAGAACCACGAAATATTTATTCTATGTTCTATGCAGCGAAGCTTTAAAATAACTATCTGTGGGAGAGTCAGGAAACCTCGTGGAACTCCCCTTCGATCTTCCTGAACTTCAGCGTCTTGCCGTGCTTTCCCATGTAGCTGAAGAGCCCGTCCTTTATGACCATGTCCTTTACCCGGTCCTCCTTTATGCCGGGCTGGCGCACGAAGAGGCTTCCGTCCTCCTTGACGACCCTGTACGCCTCTGAGAGGAGGTCGCGTACCATCTTCTTTCCCTTCAGGACATCGTAGAACAGCACGGCATCCACGCTCTCCTCATCGACGCCTGTCTCCAGGTCCGAATATATGGTGTCTATGTTTTTGAGCCCAAGCGATGCCGCCCGCTTCTCTATCATGGAGAGTATCTCCGGATGGAGGTCGACTGCATGGACCGTCCCCTTCTCCCCGACGACCCTGGCCGCGGCGATTGTGTATATGCCCGTCCCGCAGCCGAAATCAAGAATCACGTTGTCTTCCTTGAGACCGAGGGACCTTAGGTCGCTCTCAGCGCTCTTGGTCCTGAAGCTCCTGTGCGTCACCTTGCCCTTCATCTTGACGATGACGTTTGGTGTCCTCTTCTCGTTATCGATATCTTTCTGCCATGGCCAGGCCGTCAGAACCACCTTCCAGAAGTTATTTTCGCTTGATTCCTTAAATAGGACTCCGCGTTTCATTTTTTAACGGGCTCGGTAAAATAATATATCATGTGGGAAGAAGCCGCAATCATGACGCTGAAGCTTGTGGTATCTCTCGGTCTCGGTGCAATTGTGGGTCTTGAAAGGGAGATTGGAAGGAAACCTGCAGGCCTTCGGACCCACATGCTAGTATCCATGGGGGCGTGCCTATTCACGATTGTCTCTGCAAGCTACTTCGATGCCGACCCGGCAAGGGTGGCGTCGGGCATAGTCACCGGCATAGGATTCATAGGCGCGGGGACGGTCATGGCGTCCAAGGTCAGAGTAAGAGGCATAACGACCGCGGCAACGCTCTGGGTGACGGCCGCTATAGGTCTTGCAGTCGGCGTCGACCTGTATATACCAGCCATAATTGCATCGGTCTTGGTCTTCGCGGTGCTCGAGCTGAGAAGGGTCGAAGAGGGCCTTCCCGAATAAACATTTTTAACGACGCCTCAGGATACTATCTACTTATGAAAGCGCTGTACATGGACGACTGTTACCTCAAGGAGTTCGAGGCCACAGTCAAGAGCGTGAGCCAGGGGAGGTTCGTGGTGCTTGACAGGACTGCGTTCTATCCAAGTTCCGGCGGCCAGCCCCATGACACGGGCACCCTCACGAGGGGGTCGGACGGGAAGGTCTTCAGGGTCGTGTACGCAGGAAAGTTCAGTGGTGAGATAAGCCACGAAGTGGAGAGCCCGAAAGGTGAAGAGTTGAAGCCCGGCGACAAGGTAAAGGGCAGGATTGACTGGGAGCGAAGATACAGGCTCATGAGGTCTCACACGGCATCGCACATAATAAGCGGTATAATAAACGAGAAGACGGGCGCACTGATAACCGGCAACCAGCTGGACGTCGACAAGTGCAGGATAGACTTCTCGCTTGAGAACTACGACCCGTCCCTTCTTGACGATTTCATAAAGGAGGCGAACACGCTCGCATCACAGGGAGCTCCAATCGAGATATCAACAATCACAAGGAAAGAGGCTGAAGAGATGGAAGGCGTCTCAAAGCTTGCAAAGGGCCTCCCGCCGGGTATAGAGGAAGTCAGGATAGTCAATATCGTCGGGATTGACAGACAAGCTGATGGCGGCACGCATGTCGCGAACACTTCTGAGATTGGAAAGATAACGTTCCTCAAGGCAGATAACAAGGGAAAGAACAACAGAAGGCTCTATTTCAGGCTTTCTTAATGAATTTAAATCTTCTCATCAAATCATAACCATGAAAAGTCCGCTTTTAGCAGCGTTCTCATGCGTCGTTATGTTCCTGTCTACCGTCAGTGCTGTTTATGCGATAACAACCGGTCCAAGGGCATTGTATCACCTTGAGGGAGACGGAACCGACAGCTCTGGAAATGGTTATGACGGAACAATGGTCGGGGATCCAGAGACTATCTTCGGCGTGGTGGGCTATGCAATCCACGGGAACGGAAGCGATTACGTTGACATCGGCAACAATCATGACTTTGACGGCGGCTCTGAATTCTCCGTGCTCGGATGGATAACCCTCGACATTGCAAGAGGCGACCAGTGCCCCAGGGAAGGTTCGATAGGCTATGAAGGTTCCGCTATAATGTCCAAGCACAACGGCAACCATCAGAGCACGTTCGGCTGGCTGTTCGACTATGAGTGCGAGAGCGACAGGTTCATGTTTGGTGTCATGGACCAGCAGGGAAACTGGGGACAGACCATGACGCCTACGAGCTTTGAGACTGAGCCGGAAAGATGGTACTGCGTGGCAGGAACATGGGACGGGGACACCGTGCGGATATACATGGACGGCGTGCTTGTGGGCACGAACAAGGATGGTTACGGATACGGCAACCCTTCAGGAAGCGTGCAGGTCAATGAGCAGCGCGTTCTGATAGGAGCAGAGGACAGAAGCTTCATGTTCAATGATATCATAGGTTCGCTCGATGAGGTGATGTTCTTCGACAGGACCGTACCGTCTGACGAGATAGCCGAGTTCTGCGGCGTTCAGGGACCTCCGGCACCTGAGTTCGGTTCAATCCTCGTGGCACTTGCCACGATTGTCTTATCAGCAGGAATAGCGCTATTTCTTTCGAAGAAGTAATGCCTCGGCGGACGTGAGAACTCAGTTCTAGATTAGAAGGATTATGTTGATTTTTTAACGAGTAAAGATATTAATCTAGATTATTCTCTTTCGGACCGTAACCCTTTAACGGGACGACGTTTATCTTCGATCCTGCCAGATTGGACGTTGCCTCGCTTATATAATCGAAGACGTTCCCGTATTTGCTGAGGTCCACATCCTCTCTTTTCCTAAGCATGTGATCGAAAACACAGAAGAACTTTTCAAGAAGATTTCTTCCTCCGATATACCTTCTCGTCCTCATCGTTTCAGGAAGTTCTACTTCGCTGAGGAAATTCTGGAATTCGGGACTGGTGTATGTTTCTGCAACAAACTCGGCCAAGTGGGAAAGTCCATAATGACCGTTTTTACCGTAATTATTCTTTATGTACTTGTAAAGACTAAACATCTTATCAGCTTCCTTTTTGTTCTTAGTGCTGCTGAAAATGCTTGCCATTTCGTTCCAGGTGACGGCGTGGATACCTTCATGGTTAAGCATGTAATTAAGATACCTTTCGTGTGATACTCTACCTAACCTCCGTCTCGGGCTTTTCTTGTCATTTATCATGGTCTTATCAATGATTATGTATCCGTTCTGGTAGGCCCCGTCGGGATAATGCCTGACTAACCAGACAGCAACCTTCTCGATTTTTTCATTCTCAGCAAGCTGCTCTGAAAGTTCATGCATACCATCATTCGTTTCATGCATAGCGAACTCACGGAGAATCTCACCAGCGGAATATTTACTTTTTGCTGCATCCCTTCTGGGATCAATGCCTTCAGCAAGAAACTCTTTCGGACTGAAACCATCATTGAAATAATCCTCATGTATTTCCTCAATATCTCCTCTATGATTATACATTACGGAATATTCGTATCCGTCTTCTCCGGGTGAGATCTTGTCTTCACTCCTAATTATAGTACCAGTTTTGTTACTCATCGATGGTAATTATTTCGATGCTTTTTAAAGTTAACGTTTTGTCATTCTAAGGATTATAACCCCTAAAACTGAAAGAAATAATACATTGGGCGAACATTCACACAGAGTTTTCAATGCCTCACTCTCAACATCATCAAAAACGATAGCAATCGAACTTAAAGTGCCTCGGGCGGACGTGAGAACTCAGTTCCAGATTAGACGGCTTAATTATTTTTTATAACAAAGCAACTAAAAATGTTCTAGTGGATATTGTAGTTACTGATTAGTGATATATTTATAAAGTTAGTGGTTCAAGAAAAATGTATGTCAGACATAAAGAAATATACAAGTGCTATAAATCGCAGAATAGACACGGGTAATTATAAGGATTTCGAGGGACTGAATTTTAGGATAATAGACAATC
>CAZGWZ010000074.1:252-5570 GCA_964529545.1 uncultured archaeon | reverse complement strand
ATCTGCCGCCTTTCTCACCGTGTACCCCTTGGCAGGCTTGACATAGAACTCGCAGACGAGGTCGTTTCTTCCCGGCTTGTATCCAAGCTGCACGTAACCGGAGGGATTGACATTGCCCATTAGAACACCAATATAGTTATATCGCGCTTCTGAAATAAAAGCTAGACTATTTTGAGCACGTCAAGAATTCCGTCGAACTTGCTGATGGTAAAGTCAGCGCCGCTTCCGCCCTTACCGTCTTTCGAGAAGAGGACGGATGTTATGCCAAGGTGGTTTGCGCCTGCGATGTCGTGGTCCTTTGAGTCGCCAAGCATAACGGACTCTTCTGGAAGGCATCCAGCCTTCTTGAGCGCGAGGAGGAATACTGAAGGGTGCGGCTTCTCCTTTCCTGCCTCCTGGCTGGTCACCACGAAATCTATGTATTTCTCAACACCGAGTTTTTCAAGTTTTTTGATTTGGACATCTGCGACGAGGTTTGTGGCAAGGCCTATCAGAATTCCACTTTCTTTTATCTTTCTCATGGTCTCCTTTACCCCAGGGAAAAGCTTTAGGTTTTCATACACGCTCTGCCAGTATACTTCGGTTATGTGCTCGAGATTTCTAGGCTCGAATGGCAGTTCCATGAGTTCTGACATCCGCTGGAAATAAAGGAACCTGTCATGCATTGATGCCGTGCCGCTGAGTTCGAGATGTACCTCATTTCTGGCTTCCTGGTACATCTTAAGAAAATCATTTCTGCTAAAGGACGGATGTTTTTTGCTGAAGAAAACGTAGCATGTCTCAATCGCCTTTTCATATGATTCGGATGCATTGCACATGGTGTCATCTATGTCCAATATAAGCAGTTTCTTTCTCATTTCAATCACTTCTTTAACCAAGGATATGCCTTTCTGACTTCCTGGATGAATATGGATGGGGGGAAGTCGCCGAGCTCTGATATTACGGCAGTGATGAGCTTTGGGTCAACGCGCTCGAAGGCGAGGTTCATTATCTCGACGCCCCTTGGTGCGTTCTTCCATACCTCTTTTGCATCCCTTCTTTCTATCGGTTCCTTTTTCCCAAAGACCGTCATGGGGTCGTACTTCCAGGAGTTGGTGCAGCAGTAGCTGTCTGTGTCGTACTTCTCCGCTATCTCTGCAAACATCTCTGTTCCAATCTTGTTGACGACCTTCCCTTCGCTTGTGATGGCGTCGGCGCCGAAGAAGAAGACGTCGCTGTCCCTAAGTGCCATCCTGGCGCCCGAGTCCACCCACATGGTAACAGGCACTCCAATGGATGCTAGCTCTTTTGCGGTCTTCCTTCCCTGAAAGAGCGGCCGCGTCTCCGTGCAGAACACCTTGAACTTCCTTCCCTCTTTCTTGGCCTTCTTCATTATGCCTATTACAATGGATGAGTGGCAGTGGGTGAAGACTGTCATGTCGTCTTCTATCTTCTTCGCTCCGTACTCGTATATCTTCTCACGCGACTCGGAGAAATGCTTTATAGCGATTGGAGCATAACGGTCCGGATCTTTAAGCACGAAGCTTATGGCGTTACGAAGGCACGGCTCGGTGGCGCGAAGTGATATGAGCTTTTCAACAGACTTTCTGTCAGACCTTAACGTCAGCGCTTCCACGGCGGCCTTTGCGACGTTCTCCGCGCCCTGTATCTTGACGGACTTTATGTCCCTGCATATGCGGTCGAATTTGTCCATATAATTAATTTAAAACTCTCTATTAAATTACATACAACGCGCGGAGATGGCCGAATGGCTCAGGCGATCGGCTGCAGACGGTGTTGTTAAGCTTCCTGCATGAGGCTGATGACCGATGGACACCGGTTCAAGGGGGTTCGATTCCCCCTCTCCGCTTCAGGTGAGGATATGGATAAGAAAAGTGTGGTTTATTTTGCAAAGGTGGGTCCAGATAATACAGATTCCGTTCTAACGACTGCTCACGAGAGGCTAAAGGAAGGCGGGATAAATTCTGTTGTCATCGCAACCCATCGGGGAAAGACTGCGATAAAGGCTGCCGAGATGTTTGGCGGGCTTGGACTGAATATGGTTGCGGTCACCGTAAATGCCGGGACAAAGCCTGATGTGCTGAAGGAGTGGGATGGCAACGTTTCAGCCCTTGAGAATCTTGGTGTGAAGACCTTCCGTGGAATGCACGCACTCTCTGGCGTGGAAAGGGCTATTAGGGCACGCTGGGGCGGCGTCGGACCTGTTATACTCATGGCTGATACGCTTCGGATATTGGGTGAGGGTACAAAGGTGGGAATAGAGGTTCTTCTCATGGCTACAGATGCAGGACTCGTGAAGTCCGGCGAGAAGGTTATGGTTATAGCAGGAAGTTCCAGAGGTGCTGATACATGCATGGTAGCAAAGGCCGCCGGAAGCAGTAAGTTCTTCGATCTTGCAATACAGGAATATGTCTGCAAGCCCTCCACAGACGGTGTAAAGCACGAAGCAAGGTAGTCTATTGCTATGAACAAATGGGAAAGGATATACAAGGAACAGGGATCGTACTTCAAGGAGCCAAATCAGGAAGCTGTGAAGGCTGTTGAATTCTTCAGTCGCGAGGGTCTGAAAAAGGTTCTTGACCTCGGATGTGGTTCTGGAAGACACACGCTGCTCATGAAGAATGCCGGCCTTCAGGTATACGGATGTGACATATCAGAGGAGGGAGTGAAGCTCACAAGAGAAAAGGCTCCCAAGTGTGATTTGAGGGTGTGTGACATGAAATCGCTACCATACGATGATGGCTTCTTCGATGCAGTGTTTTCCACTAACGTCCTCGAGCACGGCACACCCGATGAGATAAAAAAGGCGATAGGTGAGGTATTCCGCGTCATTAGGAATGGCGGGGTACTTTTCGCAAAGGTACTTTCAACGAAACATTGGAAGTATGAGACCGGAAGTGAGATATGCCCATTCACGAAGAAGGACACTGAAGGTGTGGATGGGGACACACACTATTTCTTTACAGAGAAGACTATACGTGAGTTCTTCGGATCATTTGAGATAATGAGGCTTTATGAGGTCGAAAACGAAAGCGAGACCGATGCTGGAAAGGATGCCGCCGGGTGGATAATATACGCAAGGAAAGCCTAGTCCCTGACACCCTCAGGCTTTACTGTGAAAACAGCTTCACCTTCTGGTAGGGACGGCGAGTCTATGAGTCTTCCTATCCTCTTCTCGCCCTTGGATTTCCGCAGATACACCCTGAAAGTGGCCTGGTGGCCCAGTATATGGCCTCCGATCGGCGCTGTCGGGTCGCCGAAAAGTATGTCAGGCCTTGACATGACCTGATTTGTGATATATACGGCCGCATTGTAGACGTCTGCCATCTTCTGCAACTGGTGCAGGTGCCTGTTGAGCTTCTGCTGCCTGTCCGCGAGCGTCCCCCTTCCCGTGTAGTCAGACCTGAATGCCGATGTTATGGAGTCCACGACTATGAGCTTGACGTCGCCGTTCTTTAGGAGTTCCTCCGACTTCTCTGCAAGTATTACCTGATGGTCGCTGTTGTAGGCCTTCGCCACGTAGATGTTTGCGAGCACCTTCGCTGGGTCGAGTCCCATGCCCTGTGCCATCTGCTGAACCCTCTCCGGCCTGAACGTGCCTTCCGTGTCTATGAATACTGCCTTTGCTCCGAGGCCTCCCTTGCCTTTCGGAAGCTGAACGTTCACCGCTAGCTGCAGCCCTATCTGGGACTTTCCCGAGCCAAACGCGCCGTGCATCTCTGTTATGGCCTGAGTCTCTATTCCGCCCCCGAGCATCTTGTCAAGCTCCAGGGATCCTGTCGTTATCCTTCCCATGAGCTGCCTCTTCTTCAGCGATTCGGTCGCAGGCTCGAATCCCATCTTGAGTAGCTTTCGTGCCTCTGCTATTATCTTCTCGGCCGTATCGTTTCCTATTCCTGCCGCAGCGGAGAGCACGCCGGATGATGACGCTGCTATGCTCATCGTGTCCGTGAAGCCTGACTCACGCAGCTTCTCAGCGGTCTTCTCACCGATTCCCGGTATGTTCTCTATCGAATCTTCAGCCATAATAACCGACCTGTCCAGTATTGAGTTTAAAGACTTATAAACTCTGCCAGCACCCTCTGCCCTCTCTTCATCCTGAAGCTTTCATTTCTCATGAATACAATGGATTTTTCAGTGCATTTAAAGCTCACGGAAGGGTAGCGTTCCGCTATTCCGCTAGACAGAAATCGATACCATATGAATCATAGTTGTGCGTTCCGCTATGATATTGACCCGGTAAATAATCAGCTGTCTATGCCCTTGAGTATGTTCGCAGCCTCTTCCCGCGCGTTCACTTCCGTAACGCTGTTTGCGAGTATCTCGGCTTCCTTTGTGAAGTCGCTTATCTTGACCCTTCCCTCTACCATGATGTCCTTTCCTATCGAGGGGAAGCCTTCCCAGAAGCCATCTATTCCCGCGCTGTCGAAAGAGCTCTTAACTTCCTGCGCGCTCTTGCCGAATAGCTTCTCTGCGCTGTCCCTGAAGAACACCGCCCTTATGTTGCCCGTGCCGTCGTCTATGACGCCGCTGAGGAGCAGGCTGAATGTGGGCTGCACGAACCCGTGGTCCCTGCACACGAAGCTTCCGTTCTCCTCCTTCACACTCTTCCCGCACTGCGGGCATATGTCGTAGTAGGGCTTCTTTTTGTATACCTGTATTAGACACCCCTTGACTATCACAGATGCGCCCGGCTTGAGGTCTTTTATCTCCGTCCTGATCGCAGGCTGCTGCGCGGGCTGGCCGCTTCCGCCTCCCTTCGGCGGCAGCTCTCCGGGTCCGCTCTCGAGCTTTGTTATCTTGCCCCTCTTTCCGAGCCTCAACTCGGCCGTGTCCCTGTAGTTGTCCCTTTTCGACCATGCCCCCGTGACCTCTACGAGATCCCCCTGTGACAAACCAGTCGATTCTATTATGCCTATCTCGTCGTTCCATAGGGGCAGCCTTATGGTTCCGGTGTCGTCAGATAGCGTGACGTTTGCCACCTTGCCGGTCTTCCCGTTCCTCTGAAATTCCCTGGGCTCGAAGACGCTCGCGACCCTCGCCTTTACATCGACGTTCCTCATGTCGGGGAGTATGTTCTCTATCTTGAGGTCCCTTCTGGTGTCCTTTATGAGCTCTACGCCGAGCTCCCTTCCCACGATGTATGCTGCGCCTTCCGCAGACACGAGGTCAGAAAGTTCGGTCTGTTTTTCCTTTATGAGGGCCTTTATGTCGTCCTCGGCCTTTCCGCTCTTCCCCGAGATTTCTGTCACGAGTTCGTCTAAAGAAAGCATGACTAATTTCATGTCTGTTAGATTTAAATGGTTTAACTCCGCATG
>CAZGWZ010000074.1:0-242 GCA_964529545.1 uncultured archaeon | reverse complement strand
CGTCCACCTTTTCACAAGTTTAATAAGAAAAGAAAGGCAAATAATCAAAAGAGGAATAGCATGCACGCTTTATACGAGTCCCTTGCCAAGAAGTCCTTCGGCTGGCTTGTGGAGAGGAACATAAAGGATTACGAACCATTGAGGCAGCACATAAGAGGCGCCAGGATAAACGTACTCTTGAAGACATGGGTCTGCGTCATATTCCTCACATCGGTCATCGTGTATTTCATATCGCTTGCAGT
>CAZGWZ010000073.1:0-5677 GCA_964529545.1 uncultured archaeon | reverse complement strand
AGAGGGATTCGGCAACGTCGGCTGGTTTGCCGCCAAGTTCCTGTCAGAGTGCGGATGCAGTATAGTCGCCGTATCAGACAGCAGGGGGCTGATCCACAACCCCGACGGCATAGATTTCGAAAAGCTGTCTAAGGTGAAGAAGGAGACCGGGACTGTCACAAACTACAGGCCTGGTTCGAAGACGTGCTGCGAGGACATACTTGAAGTCAAGGCCGACATGCTCATAACCGCAGCCATACCAGACCTCATAAAGCCCGGAAACGTCAAGAGGCTGAAGTTCAGGACCATAATAGAGGGGAGCAACATCCCCATGACCTATGAGGTGGAGAAGCTCTGCCGCAGGAAGGGCATACTGGTCGTGCCGGATTTCGTGGCAAACGCAGGAGGAGTCATATCATCATACGTGGAGCACACCGGAGGAACCGAGAAGGACATGTTTAAGGCAGTGGAAGAGAAAATCAAGAAGAACACGGCCGATGTGCTAGAGAAGGCGAAAAAGGAAGACATGACGCCGAGAGGCGCTGCCATGGAGATTGCCAAGGCGAGAGTGAGGGGTAACGGAAAATGACAGGCAAGTCATACTTCAGGTGCAACGTCTGTGGCGACATACACTACGGGATAGCGGGCCCGGAGACGTGCCCCACGTGCGGCGTGAAGAACGCCTATGTGAGGATAGACGAGAAAGAGGCAAGATACGTGATGGGATTATGAACAGGAAAGAGCTGAGGGATGCGTGGGATAAATTCGCTGAAGGCAACGACTTCATGCTCAACCCGGATTCGGGCTTCGTCGAGAAGATAATAGACGGCCTGCTCCTCAACGAGGAGGAGAAGGGCCTGAAGCTGTGCCCATGCAGGCTAGGCGACGGATCGAAGGAGAAGAACATAGAGCTCCTCTGCCCCTGCAACTTCAAGACCCACGACACGTGGGGACGCGAAGGAAGGTGCTGGTGCGGCCTCTTCGTCAGAAGGAAGGGTGGATGAATGTACGACACGATAATCTCAGGAGCCGGGATATCCGGTATGACTGCCGCCATATACGCCGCGAGGAAGGGAATGAGATACGAGATAGTCTCAACCGACACCGGAGGCCAGTTCATGTCAAGCGGCGAAGTGCTCAACTACCCCGGAATCGTCGAGACGACCGGGATTGATTTCCTGAAGACGATGAAGAAGCAGATGGAGTTCAACGGAATCAAGATCAGGAACGAGACTGTCAAGAGAATCAAAAGGGACGGGAAGGATTTCAGGGTGATCACGGACAAGAACGAATATCACACGAAGTCCGTAGTAATAGCTACAGGCTCCAAGCCCAGGAAGCTCGGGATCCCGGGCGAGGACAAGCTCGCAAACAGGGGCGTCACATACTGCTCGATCTGCGATGGGCCGCTCTTCAGCGGCATGGACGTCGCAGTGGTCGGAGGCGGCAGCTCCGCGCTCGAGGCCATAGACTTCATGAAAGACATAGCAAAGAGAATATACATTTTAGTCAGAGGTGGCATGTTCACAGGCCACGAATACCTTGTGGAGAAGATAAAGAAGAATCCGAAGGTGGAGGTCATATTCGGTGCGGAGACCAAGGAGATACTGGGAGACAACCTGGTTAGCGGCATAAGATACGAGAAGGACGGAAAGTCGCATGAGCTCGCCGTGAGGGGCGTGATAATCGAGATAGGAAGGACGCCATCTACCGAGAACTTCAGGGACATAGTGGAAATAGACGAGCATGACCACATAAAGATAGACTGCCAGGGGAGGACCAGCGTCCCGGGAATATTCGCCTCAGGCGACTGCGCATCCGGGCACGAATACCAGTACGTCATATCGGCAGGCCAGGGATGCATGGCGCTGATAAAGGCAGCGAGATATCTTGCCGGAAGGGACGGTTGATGATTTTGGAGGTGTTTTTATGGGAAAGGTAGGAGAAGTGTACAAATGCAACGTCTGCGGGCACATAATCGAGATTGTCCATGAGGGCGTGGGGCAGCTGGTCTGCTGCAACCAGCCCATGCAGAGGCTCGAGGAGAACACGGTGGATGCCGCACAGGAGAAGCACGTTCCCGTGGTTGAGAAGACGGAGAACGGAGTGAAGGTCAAGGTCGGCTCCGTGGAGCACCCGATGGAGAGCTCCCACTACATAGAGTGGATAGAGATAACGGCCGACGGCAAGACGTACAGGAAGTTCCTCAGACCCGGAGAGAAGCCTGAAGCGGCTTTCTGCGTGGATGCCACCAACGTTGAGGCAAGGGAATACTGTAACATTCACGGCCTATGGAAGAAGAACTGATTCGGTGTTTCATATGAGTGATTTTGCGGATCCTGTAGAGGAGCTGTTGCAGTGCCACCGGGAGATAATGGGTCACACGGGCAGGCTAAGGAAGGCGCTTGAGAATTTCAGGTCTGGAGGGAGCGCTGAGGACATGAGGCTCACGCTCGACGTCTTCCTGCTCTTCATGAGGACGATTCTCAGATCCCACAAGGCCGATGAGGAGATGGCGCTGTTCCCGCTCATGAGGGAGCTCGGCTGTCCGGAGGATGAGCTCAGAAGGCTCGTCGACGACCACGAAGACATATCATCCATGGGAGACTTCATAAACCTCGTGGGCAATATAGATAAATCTGGAAAGGGACAAATAGAAAAGAGGCTGTCAGAAGCCATAGAGAAGCTCGAGGACCATGTGAGGCAGGAGGAGGAATTCCTGTACAGCCTTGCGAAGAAGAGGCTCAAGAAAAGCCATCTGAGAGAGCTTTCCGAAAGGATGGAGTCCCTGAGGGATTCATGACTTCATGAGCGCCCATTTGACCCTTCTGATGAAGTCGGTGTTGTCGAATGGCTTTGTTATGTAGTCTACGGCGTTCAGGCTCTTCAGCAGGCTTGGCTTTATCTCGCTCGTCTTGACTACTGTCATGAATATTATCTTGGTGTCCTTCATGTTGGGGTCGAGCCTTATAGCCTCGGCCACGTCGAGGCCCGTTATCTTGGACATCATTATGTCGAGCAGTATGAGGTCGGGCTTCACCTTCTCGAGCTTGTCGAGGCACTCTATTCCGCTTGATGCCCTGACCACCTCGAAGTCCTCTGCTTCGAGAATCTCCTCGATGAGGGTGAGTATGCTCTCCTCGTCATCGACCACCATTATCCTCTTCTTTGAAGTCATGTTTAAACTTATACGCTTTCCTTTTTATTTAAGACCATTCTACCAATTTCCGCTGTCCTCTTAGAATCAGCATCCCTTGGCATGCTAACCCTTTAGTATGCGGCCGCCAAGCATCAGCATGTTCTCTGTTGTCATCTTTACCTAAGCAAGCTCCCGGGCGTGTACGACTGCCCGAGCTCTGAAGCGGTCCTGAGTATCGACAGGAGTTCGTCCCTTTTCATGAGATTGCCGCCATAAGCGAACGGTTACAGAATGAATAAAGTGCCGGGAGCGTTTATTGCCCCCGCAGACGCCGGGACGTAATGCCCGGACGCCTGCAGGATGAAAGTCCTGATTTACGAAGCGAGCGCGGCTTCTATTGCCTGCTCGAAAACGGCGTAAGGCTGGGCACCGACAATCTTCTGTCCGTTAACGAGGAACGAAGGAGTGCCTGATATTCCCTCCGCCTGTCCGTCCTGCGCATCCTTTGCAACCTCTGACGCGTATTTTCCGCTGTCGAGACAGTCGTCGAACGTCGCGCTGTCTAGGCCTATCTCGGCGGCCCATGTCTTGAAGCTCGAATCGCTCAGTGACTGCTGGTTCTCGTAAAGCTTGTCGTGCATCTCCCAGAACTTGCCCTGCTCGCCTGCGCATTCCGCGGCCTCTGCGGCCTTCTGGGCATTTGCATGGAACGAGAGCGGGAAGTCGCGGTATATGAGCTTCGCCTTCCCGGTGTCTATGTAGTTGGTCTCTATAAGCGGAAGGGTGTCGCTGTAGAACCTGGAGCAGAACGGGCACTGGAAATCGCTGTACTCCATTATGGTCACCGGTGCGTCAGCGGAACCCCTGAAGTAGTCTTCCTGGCCTGCAACGACGGCGCCTGCAGTTTCGGGCGCCATTCCGTCTCCTTCATTGCCGGTCTTCTGCATGTCTGCGATGCCCTCGATGTATGCGTTTCCGGCAGAGCAGTAACCTGAGAATATGACAGCGCTGTTGGCAACAGACGTGATTAGCACTACCAGAAGCACGGTCATGAGCAATTTGTCCCTTTCTTTCTTTGCCATCAATTAACCTCCATATTGAAAATGATGCTGTTACATCGTCTCATATCACCGTTATAACGATGTGATATAAATAATAAATACAGTGACATGCTGTCATTTATACGGTGGGACTCCAAAGATTATACTTCAGAGGGCTGAAAGCGATTGTTTGTTTAAACGAAAATCATTTTACTGCATGAAATCAAGTAATATCATAGGAACAAGAAATGCAAACGAGGGATGACGATGTTTAAGGCAGACAAGAACGGCCAGAGGATATGTATTGCAATCATACTGGTTCTGTCATGTCTTGTCATAAGCGGCTGCGTGTCCCAGACCGGGAAAGAGGAAAGGGTATACAGGATAGGCGTTCTTTCCGGCCTCGAATTCGTATACGATATAACAAACGGATTCAAGGACGGCATGGAGAACCTCGGATACATCGAGGGAGAGAACGTGGTATACGATGTGCAGAGAACCGATTTCGACATGGAGAACTACACCAGGATACTTAAAAGATTCGAAGACGAAGATGTAGATCTAATACTCGTCTATCCGACCGAAGCCACGATCGAGGCCAAGAAGGTGGCGGATAGGGGAGGAATCCCTGTAGTCTTCACGTTCGCACTCATAGAGGAGATGGGAATAGTCGACAGCATAAGAGAACCCGGCGGTTACGTAACAGGAGTCAGGTATCCCGGGCCTGCCATAGCCAATCTGAGATTCGAGATAATGCAGGAGCTTCTTCCTGAAGCGGACAGCATGCTAATCCCATACCAGAAGGGATATCCGATAGTTGAGCCACAGCTTAAGGTGCTGAGGCCAGCGGCCCAGGAAGCCGGGATAAACCTCATAGAGCTTCCGGCAGCAGACGTCCAGGAGCTTGAGACAGAGCTTAATAAGCTCTTGGAAGACGGAACCGACATAGACGCCGTGCTGTTCCTGGCAGAGCCCCTTGCGGTCACGCCGGACGCTTTCGCAGCCATCGGCAAGTTCTCAGAGGACAAAGGAGTGCCGATGGGAGGCGCGCTCATGATTTTTGGCGGGTACGAGTCCATATTCGGAGTTAATGTGAATACATACAGGACTGGAGAGCAGGCATCCCAGCTCGCGGACAAGATACTCAGAGGAACCAAGGCAGGGACCATAGCGGTGGTATCGTCCGAGAACTACATAAATGTGAACTACAAAGAGGCGCAGAAGCAGGGAATAGAGGTCGGTGAAGGCCTGCTGGCTATAGCAGATAACATAATCAGATGATACAGGCTTCATGCACAAGGCGGACAAGATTGACTGCCGATTGATAAAACTCTTATGAGACGCCCGTTGAGGCTAATTAAGCACAGGAAGGATAGAATGGACGAAGGCGGCATACCAAGGTTCAGGAGCCTCACGGTCACCTTGGCAATCGCGTTCCTGTCCCTGAGTGCAGGACTGCTCATAATATCGAGTTCGATTTTTGTAACGTTCAGCCTTTCCTCCCAACAGCAGATGATAG
>CAZGWZ010000072.1:0-5689 GCA_964529545.1 uncultured archaeon | reverse complement strand
TGCGGGTATGACAACGACTATTATCACGAGTGCGATTATAACCAAATGCGTAATCTCAATCTTCATTCATGCTCACCATTGTATGCAGCCGGAACTGCTGTAAATAATAGAATCGACATGTTTTATTAGTCTTCCGTATCAATCGCTCCTCAGTGTTTTCTGTAGATGATTTTAAACCAGGAACCGGACCGATAACCTTCTATATACTTCGAGAATGCTGAAATTTTCAGATTGCCTGTGAGGTTGACGCCGTCCTTTGGGCCGTCTTTCCATGTCCAGTAAACGTCATCTGACCCCCTCTTGATGAACATATCATGCTTGTGGAGTCCTACCCGTCCCTTCATCCGACCCTCGTTTATGAATCCGGAGATTAGGAGGAAGCCGTCCGGCTTCAAAACATTGTACATGTTGTCCACAAAATCCTTCGGTGAAGATGAATGGTCGATTGCGTTTTGGGCAATGACCATGTGAAAGTAATCTTCCCCGAACATGTCATTCAATGATTCCCCAAAACCTTTTATGCACTTGAAGGGATAACCCGTCCTATACTTAATGTTCAGATGGTTGTACACGTCAGCCAGCGGGTCAATCGGCGTGACTTTTTGTTTTGTGATGTCCAGAGTATTATATGTCATCATCGGGCCGGAACCGATGTCCGCTATCTTTATGTCGCCACCGAACCTGTCCCTGAGAATCTTCAGTGCGTTCTTGACATCTCTGGGCTCCTTTCCCGCGTAGTTATGTGGGTACCAATCCTCAGGACTGTTTCCATTCCTCTTGCATTCCTCGTAGTATCTTTTCCAGTGAAAAGCTTCTGAAGAGAAACCAGGGTTTCCTGTGATTTTCGATCGAGCAAAATCCAACAGTAAATCTGCATAAGCACCGCAAATGGCTGGCGATGGGTGGGTCATATCGTGAATGACTTCGCATACAACCCTTTTCTTGACATTCTCCATTATTTCAATTCCCGCATTTCTAAAAATAAGCAGTAAGCGATATTTGTGACAAGAATGATGACAATAAATATGTTATTGCGTGTATCATATCGTTCTCACTCTTACCTGGTGGGTCTATATGGAATGCCATTATGTCTGTTATTGGTTCTGATTCGTCCTTTGAAACCACCACCTGCACAAGATATATACCCTTAGACCATCTTTTCTGATGATTACTTATGGTACCTCCGCTTCTCCATGAATATATTCCGGATTCTTGTATTTTCTCTTCAATTATAATACCCGATGATGATGAATTGTCGATGCGTCCTTTTAATATAACTCCTACGAGACCGCCGCAAGTTTCGAGGCATCCAACAGAAACGTTAACCGCATGACAGTTATGAATCTTCGCATATGCCGTATCCATAGTGCTACCGAGCAATGACCCGCATAATCCATCAGCACAATAGAGTTCTGAATCCTTTATCGTAATATTTTCAAAGACACTGATATTTCCAGAATTATAAACATCGCTTATTGATGCTACTAATATACCAGCTCTGTCTAAAGTTGACGATACATTTGCATTTTTGATAACCAAATTACTAATAGTCATATTGTATGGTGTGAATCCGAACATACCGATATGAGCAAAACCATGAGCACTCAGATTATAAACGGTGTAACCATGGCCATCAAGGACTATATTTGCGTATAAAATCGGAATCCAGGAAATACCGCTACAATCTATCATTAGTGAGATAGTATTCACCTTGTACGAAGTCATCCATATGGAGTTCGTTGCAGTTTGAAATCGACGTTGCGGCTGAAACATTTTCCGATAAAAATGGCAGAATTAATGCATTTACGACAATGAAGAAGAATACATACCCTACTTTTCTCATATTAATTTATTTATCGGTTAATTATAAATTCGTGTATGCTGTAAAATCGCATGAAAAGAATTGATTCTTATAGCGGACTGGCAAATGAATAATGTATGAGGTTTGCCCACCTTTCGGATACGCATCTCGGATTCAGGCAGTACGGACTCTACGAAAGGGAGAGCGACTTCTACAGGGCCTTCGAGAAGACCATCGCTGCGATAATACGCGAGAGGCCGGACTTCGTCCTTCATACAGGAGACCTCTTCGACTCGCCAAAGCCCCCTCCGAGGGCGCTGTGGGTGGCCCAGAGATGCTTTGCAAAGCTCAGGGACAAGGGCATACCAGTCTATGCCATAACCGGGAATCACGACATGCTCTTCAGGAAGGGAGCAATGCCTCCGCAGGTCCTGTACAAGGACCTCAACGTCAGGATGCTCACAGAGGAGGAGCCGTTCGTTGTCCACGAGGGCGTTCTCATAGCAGGCATACCTTACAGGTCCAAGCATTCCGCGGCCTCACTGAAGGATTCGATGGCTCTGGTCGCAAAGAAGGCCAAGGGATACACCCATTCCGTTCTGATGATGCATCAGGGCACGGACAGGCATCTTAAGTATGCGTATGAGGTCAAAATGAGCGACATCCCCGATAACTTCTCATACTATGCCATGGGTCACGTGCACGCACGGATACTGGAGAAGTTCGGCAAGGGGTGGCTCGCCTATCCAGGCTCCACGGAACTGTGGAGCGCATCAGAGTACGATGACTACAGGAGGAACGGGAAGGGATTCTATCTTGTGGACGCGGGGTTCGACATACCTCAGGTGCAGAAGATAGACATAGGGCTCGAGAGGGAGATAATAAAGGAGAGGATGAGGATAAAGGACATAGGAAAATTCACAGAGGAGCTTGTCGCAAGGATGTCAAAGCTTACGAAGAAGCCTCTCCTCTACATAGACGTACTGGAGAGCGGGCTTGACAGGTCCACCATACAGGAGGTCGTAAACTCCAGGCTTTCACAGCACGCGCTCACCCTGAGGCTGTCTTATTCGTCCGCACTTTCATCAAGGAAGCTCGAGTCGCCGACCCGCTCGTTCGAGCTTTCTCAGATAAACGAGATAATAGGCGACATGATAAAGGACAGGGACGAAGCGGAGCTTGCCAGGATGCTCTTCAGGCTACTTTCAGAAGGAAACGAAGAGCTGGCGCTTAAGGAATCAGAGAGATTCTTCTCGGCATTCGGGGTGGGTAAGAAATGATAATAGAGTCAGTCCGCATGAAGAACTTCAAGTCTCATTCTGACACGACAATAAACTTCGGGCCGGGCATAAACGTCATACTGGGCGAGAACGGCGCAGGCAAGACCACGGTCCTTGAGGCGATATCGTTCGCCCTCTTCAAGGACTACTCCGGCAACGTCGAGAGGCTCATCCGGGGAGGATGCTCGGTCATGGAGGTCGAGGTGGCCTTCAGTGCGTTCGGCAAGAAGTACAGGGTGTTTAGAAGGAGGAGCGGCAGGAGTGCGGACTCCAGGCTCTACGAGGTCGACGGAAAGGACAGGGAGATAAGGTCCGGGGACAGCGGCGTCGACGAGGAGATAGAGGAGATACTCGGGATAGACAGGTACCTCTTCAGCAGCGCCATATACGTCAGGCAGGGCGAGATAGAGAGGCTCCTCACTGAGACCCCGTCCAAAAGAAAGCAGCTGATAGGAAAGCTCCTCGGGATAGAGTCGCTTGAGAAGGTCTGGGAGTCGATGAGGGTCGTGATAGATTCATACAGGCAGAGGAAGTCACTTGTCGAGGGCCAGCTCTCCGGAGGGCTCGACATAAACGAGCGCATTGCCGAGACTTCTGCCGGACTTTCCGACGTGAAGGCAAGAATGGAGAAGACCGAGAAGAGCATAGAGTCTCTTGAGAAGGATGTTTCCTCCGCAGAGAAGAGGGAACAGAAGCTCTCAGACGTGAGCGCCAAGTTCGCAGGACTCAAGGTAAAGAAGGAAGAGCTGGAATCCATGCTGTCGAGGGAGGAGGTCCAGCTGGAGAGGTCTATGAAGAGGCTTTCCGACCTTTCCGAATCAAGGGAGACCATAGCGGGAATAGAGAAGAGGCTTGTGCCCGGATGGAGGAGCGAGCTTGAGAAGAAGCTTGAGGCGGAGAGGAAGGCGCTTCGCTCCTCAGAGGGAAGGATAGGGACGCTCGAGGGCAGGATAGGCGAGATAGAGGAGCTTGGGAAGAGGCTCCGCAGCGCGAGGGGCAGGTGCCCGCTCTGCGGCTCTGAGATAACCCCCGAGCACAAGAGCAGCATGATCAAGGAAAGGGACGAGAAGCTCTATTTCATGAGGGACGAGGTCAAGAAGCTATCAAAAGGGAAGGAGAAGTCGCTGAAGGTTCTGGAAGCACTGAAGGCCAGCATGGACGAGATGGAGGGGCTCGAGAAGAAGAGGAGCGACCTTCTCGGAGCCGTCGGAAGCTTTGAGGAACTCTCAAAGTCGGTGAACGAGAACGAGAGGACGTCTGCTGACCTGAGGAAGAAGATAGTCGCAGTCGATGCTGCCATAAAGAAGATAGGCGGTGAGAAGGAGGCATACGACGGCGTGAGAAAGGAGTTGTCCTCAAAGAGGAGCGAGGTGTCTGCCCTCAGGCAGGCCCTCGGAAAGCAGCAGGGCAAGATGCAGGAGCTCGAGGCTACGCTCCTCAGGCTTAGGGCTGATGCTGATGACATGCGTGATAAGAAGAGGGAGCACGAGAAGCTCGTCTCATTCATAAAGACCCTTACGGAGATACGGGGGGTGTTCGACAAGTCCGGCCTTCAGCTGGAGCTTCGGAAGAGGTCTGTGCCCGCGATAGAGCTGAACATGAAGGAGTTCTTCAGGGAGTTCAACTTCGAATATTCGGACATATCACTAGATGACGATTACAACGTCACGCTTCACGGGCCTTCGGGAAGCGTGGAGTCGGACATGATAAGCGGAGGCGAGAGGGTAGCCGTGGCTCTTGCAATGAGGCTTGGCATCGCGAGGGCGCTTGGCGGCGCAGGCGCAGAGACCGTGATGCTCGACGAGCCCACGATATTCCTGGACGAGCAGAGGCGCCAGGACCTGATAGACGTCATAAGGAAGATGACCTCGATACCCCAGATGATAGTCGTGACGCATGATCCTGTTCTCGAGGATGCCGCGGACCGCATAGTGTCGATAAGGAAGAGCGACGGAAAATCAGTTTGTGAGTGAGCTACTTTTTTAATCCGTATGCGTTGTGAAGGAATCGCAGAATGCGTCTAGAATCTGCAGTTCTTGGCCGCTGCCTCGACGAGCTTCTTCTGGACCTCGGCAACGTCCACGGTGTTCCATTCGGGACCGAAGTTCCTCTGGAGGAAGTCCGTGTACAGCATCCTGTTATCCACTATGTCAAGGGCCTGATTCACGCTCATGTCGATTGATATCTTTGCGCTTTGCATGGACTATCTATAATCAAAAGCTTTATAAATGCTTCGCTTCAATGCATGATGCCGTATTCGGTCCGGAAATGGCCTAATATGGCTGTACCTGCGTGGATGTCTTGAACGCCACATAATCCACGAGGCCGGAGAACTCGTTCATAAGCCGTGAATAGTCGCGTGAAGACCACCCGCTCCGGGAGAATGCGCCGTTTACGGACCTTTCATTTATCCTGTGGTAGTCCTCTATCAGACTGATGATTCTGCTTATGACCTCGCCGCGTCCGGTGCTCACGTAAAGCTCCATGGAGTTAGTGTACAATTCCATGAGCTCGTTGTATACGGATTCCAGATTATTCTCGTCGCATTCGGCAACGCATACAGGAGTGACGACTTTCCCGTCTACGTGGGCCACTGCGCAATCGAAGA
>CAZGWZ010000071.1:0-5709 GCA_964529545.1 uncultured archaeon | reverse complement strand
GGCCTTTATCCTGTAGAGGGTCTTCTTGCAGAACTCGCATTTGCCCTTCCATGCCTCTTTCTTGTTGTTCATGGTGACAGTCTCGATGTCAGTCATGAAGACCATCTTGCGGCACTTGACGCAGTAGCCCTTTATCTCTGACTTTCCGCCCAGCTCTATTCCAAGAAGCTTCATTTGATCTCTATCACTTTGAGGCCGTTCTTTGTTATGTCTATCGGATGGATAAGCGTGGAGTGATTTGTCCTCCTCATCTTCCTTATCGTGAGCGTCCTCTTGAACTCCTCTGCCACGGGAACGAACTCCATCTTTATGACAGTGTCGACGATGTACTCTATTATGCCGCCTCCGGAAAGCGCCTGGCTGTCCTCGGGAAGGGTTCCTGTGAGTACCGATGTCACGCCTGCTTCCTTAAGGGTCTCGACCATCTGCGTCAGGGCAGCCCTTGCGAGGTACTCGTCCTTTATGAACAGCTCTATGAAAGAAACGGAGTCTATGACCACCCTCTTTGCCCTCACGGCGTTCACCGCTGACATTATGTTATCCGATATGCCGAAAACATAAGACTTGACGAGCCTTGCCATCTCCTCCTGGGCTATCCCCCTCGTCGGAAGGGCAGGCTTTATGGAGACGAACTTTATCAGGCCCTTCTGCTCGAGAGCGCCGAGGTCCCATCCGAACATGGCTATTATGTCGTTCTTCACGTCCTCCTCCCTCTGCTCGGTGGTGACGTACACGCAGGGATCGCCGTTAAGCGCACCCTTGTACATGAAAGAGGCCGCGAATATGGTCTTTCCGGTACCGGTCTTGCCCGTAAGCAGGTTGCTGCTTCCCTGAAAGAATCCGCCTTCCATCTTCCCGTCAAGGCCGTCCACGCCGGTACTTACCCTGTCCATGTATAAACATTGGGAAGGTTGCTTATATTCTTGATTTTTCCGGCAAACGAATTTATTCGAGCTCTGCAATTTAGTAATTCATGGGGCTTGGAAGGGAGACGGAAAGGAACCTGTTCCACATGGCGCTCGGCCTGTCGATAGCTGCACTCCTGTGGGCAGGCATGATAGACGTGTGGATGCTCATAGCCGTAGCGCTTCTCGGCTTCCTCGCATCGCTTGCGAGGAAGAAGAGACCCATACCCGTCCTTGACCTCTTCCTGTCCAGGTTCGAAAGGGAGGACGCCATGCAGAACTTTCCCGGAAGGGGTGCGTTCTTCCTAGTCATAGGCTCCATACTCGCCGTTGCCGTATTCCCAAAGGACGTCGCTCTCGCATCCATAATGATACTCGCCATCGGCGATTCAGTATCTCCCATAGTGGGCCTGAGGCACGGCTCGATAAAACATCCGCTCAGCGGGTCAAGGATGGTCGAAGGCGCTGTTGCCGGATTCATCGCTGCATTCCTCGGGGCCATGCTCTTCGTGGCGCCGCATGAGGCGCTCATCGCATCGGCCGTCGCCATGACGTTCGAGGCCGTTGACACGCTCGCGGGATTCAGGGTCGAGGACAACGTCACAATACCCCTTGTTGCAGGGCTCGTAGTGATGGCCCTGAGGGTCGTTCTCTGAATCATACGAAGAATATGGCCGTTATGCTCAGTATCCCAAGGAATATGCAGAAATAGCCGAAATTGACCCTTTCCGCCATCTTTATCAGGGTGCCCAGCGTCAGAAGCCCGACAAGGAACGACACGGCTATAGCGACGATTGAGAAGACGTCTATCGTGACCTTCCCGAGCGCTATCAGCCCTACCTCTGCCGCGAACACCGCCGGTATGCTCATCAGGAAGCTGAGCTTGAGCGCATATTCGGCATCGTGTTTTCTGAGGAGCAGGGCCGACGTCGTGAGCCCGGACCTGCTGAGCCCGGGAAGCACGGCGAACGCCTGCACAGCTCCCACGAGAACAGCGTCCCTAAGCCTTGTGCCTTCGGTTATGACACTCGTGCGCCTCACGAACTTCTGGAGAAGGCCTGTGAATATTAGAAGGACCCCTATCACGAACATCGCTGCCGCCCCTGCGAAGTCCAGCGTCTCGAGGAAGAACAGCACGAGAGGCGCTCCTATGAGGCCCGTCATTATGGTGGATACTATGAGAAAGCTCGTCAGGCCCGAATAGCCTTCCCTCTCTCTTGGGTTCTTGACGTACTCGGGAAGGTTCTTAAGCATGGCCATTATGTCGCTTCTGAAGTATACGACCGCTGCAAGAAGCGTTCCTGTATGGAGCCACGCGGAGAGGAAAACCGCCTCTGTAAGGCTCTTCTCGAAGAAGTTTATCATGATCAGCGACGACATGCCTTCACTGCTTATGGGCAGCCACTCGGTGAGCCCCTGCACCATCGCAAGCACCAAAGCCTCTATGAGTTCCATAGACTGTAATAGTGCCTGATTGGTTTAAAAAAGAAGCATTATCTGAATATCCCGCCCGCTTCATCGAGGTCGTCGCTGCTCTCCACGACCTCGACTGCCGTGTTCTCGACCTTCAGCAGCCTGCCTTCTGGCGTGACGTAGTAGAAGTTGCCTACGAGGTCGCTGAATATGTAGGCTTCGTAGACCCTGCCATTTATGGTGACATTGCCGATTCCGGTGACCTCGAGCGAACGTGATAGGAGGGCCTCTGCGTTCGGGCTGTACAGGCTCGTTACGTACGTGTTCTTAGGTTCGAGCTTCGCCGCCCTGAAGAGCAGCGCCCAGTGCGATATCATGTTGTTGGCTATCACGAACGCCTGGCTGTTGGAACCTGGATAGATTGTGCTGGTCTCATTGCCCACAGTCACGTTCTGCTCCACGTATGTGTCGTGGAACGTGCAGAATATCTCCTTCTTCTCGCCGTTCTTGATTATGGTGCTGTTATAGAAGACCGGTCTTGCGTCCACTGTCACGTGCAGCGTGCCTGCTATGTACATCTCGTAGTCGCTTCCGGAGAGGTTCGCCTCCTCCTCTATTATGAACAGGCTCACCCCTTCATGCTCCGTCCCTCCGGCGTACCTGAATTCGCTGCTTCCTATGCTGCTGCCGTTTACCATGAAGTCGTACTTGCCGTTTATGGCGTCGAAGTCCACCTGCCTCCTCTCGAGCTTCGATGCCACAGACGGCTGCGCGAGCACCACGGCAGCCACCGATATGAAAAGGACGGATATCAGTATGCCTATCAGCACGAGGCCCCTGCAGTCCCGCTTCTTCCTCGTCTTCCTCCAGTCGCTTCTCATCCAGAGTATTCCCGCGAGGCTGAAGATGCCCATGGCGGCTACGAAGGCCTCTATGCTGTATATCCCCTCGATGGAGTTTTTGTCAAAAACGTATGTCAGCAACGGAAGGGTCCCGTCAAGCAGCACCCTTGCGAGGAACGAGACCATGAAGTATCGCGCCCTTCCCCTCTTTATGGTGTATATGACGAGTATGCTGCAGAAGGCGTGGACCGCCACTACCGAGAGCCTCTCAATCACGGGAGCCACGGCCGCAATCGATGGGAGCGAAAGCTGCTGCAGAACCGATGCCTTCTGGGCGGCTGTCATCAGGTTCAGCATCTGGGGGAACACGAATATCACGGACGTGTTTATGAAGGACGTTATGCCTATGAAGAAGGCCTCTGCGCAGCCGAAAGCGAGGCCCAGCGCCACAGCCTGCTCGAAGTCGAACTTCTTTATCCTTGACTTTATCCCGGCTATGTAGGTCAGGCCGGATTCCAGTATGCCCGTCCTCAGCCCCACGTATGCTCCCGATATTATGGCTATGCCGAAAGTGGTGTATATCCCGCCCATTGTGTTCAGGAACGGGCCGGTGACCGTGAGGTCCATTACAATCTTCGTTCCTATGGCGGCCATCCAGAGCACGACACCGAGCCAGAAGTCCTTCCAGGGGACGAGCGTCCTGTAGCGCCACCAGAGCACCGGCGCTATGCCCACGAGCATCATGCCGAGGCCGCTCAGAAGAAAGGCTGGATTTACCATATAATTCTGTTGTCTGGTGGGCTTTTATTGATTACAAGAAATTGAATGTGTCTTTTAGGTTTGCATTATGGTAATCAAGTCCTTCCTGCGTTATCAGCGTGTCATTTAAGAAGTTTTCCTGGAACTTTTCCTCTGACGGATAGAATAGTGCATTTGAGTACTTTGCGCCGGAAAATGCACTAACTAGTTCAAAATCAATGAGCCACTCTGGGGCGTTTTTTACAGGTATCATACCGTTCATCATCCGTTGTCCTTGTGGTTTTTGAATCATGCTCAATATTTTCATTGAACCATAAGCAGGTGTGTCTATTTCTATATATCCTGAAGTATCGGGACCAAACCCTTCTGGCATGTGTTTTCCGTATTGAAGGAGACCTTCGACATCTATACCGTGAATCAGCGCACCGTCAGTTCTATTCCGTTCGAAATATTCGATGAGCGCTCCATACAGAGCATTTGCAGCGGTTTGGCCAAATCTTCCCAAAAGCTTATCGTTTTCGGTGTCGAACACGAAGAATCCTACCTTGATTGGATTTCCGAGGCGGTCTGAGAATTTGCTGAAATATTGGTATATCGATATTTCTCCGTCTTTGTGTTCGAAGTCTGACAATCCGTAGACAAATCCGGCCATTATTATCCTTTGAATATTCTCCGGAAGAAATAAAACATGACACTTTTCTACAACAGGTGCCTTGCGAGCTTTATGAGCCTCGGGTTCTTCATGAGTATCTTTGCAAGCGAGAGCATCTTGCCGCCCCTTGTGATCCCCACCGCGACGTCGCTTGTGAGGGATTCTGAGATCATGTTGAAATCCCCGTCAGACAGCTTCTCCATGACCTGCCTGAGCTTCTCGACCTTCTTGAGCTTGTTTCCCCTCTCGTTCCACCAGATCCTGTTGTACTCTGAGAGGACTTTTGCGGACACATCGTTCTTCTCTATAGCCTTCTTGATGACATTTGCCGCCATCTCTCCTGCCATCGTGGCCTCTTTCATGCCGCCGCCGTGAATGGGGTTCACCTGATGCGCGGCGTCCCCTACTACCATGAATCCGTCAAGGACCATGTTTTCAAGGAAACCGCCGACAGGTATCGCACCGCCGTTTGCTTCAATTATGCTCGCCTGGCCGAATATCTCAGGATGGTCATCTATGAACTTGTCGAGGTACCATTTTGCGGATTTGTCCGTAAGCCCGCATCCGATGCCTACATTGGCAACATCATGGCCCTTTGGGAATATCCAGAGATATCCCCTTGGCGCAATCTCTGTACCGAAATAGAGAATGATCCTCCTGTCCGTGTGGAGCTTCAGGTTTGACATTTCATACTGGTAGCCCGAATCGATGTTTGCAAGTTTGTTTGTGGTGTCGAGACCCGCCTTTCTTGATACTAACGATTCAACGCCGTCTGCAGCTATAACGACCTTTGCCCTGATTTCCCTTTCTTCTTCGCCTCCGATGAGCGCTTTCACCCCGACTATCTGGCTGCCTTCTTTTAGGACATCGGTCACTTCAGAATGCGCTACGATGGTTGCACCCGCTCTTGATGCCCTGTATGCAAGCCATTTGTCAAACACCTTCCTTTCCACGATGTAGCCGCCCTCCTTTCCAAGTTCGACCATCACATCGTTTCCGTTTGGTGCGTATAGTATTGCGCCGTCGATTCTTTTCGTTATGCAGTTTTCCGGGATCTTGCCAAGGATCGCCACGGTGTTCAGTGTGAGGCCCTCTCCGCACCTCTTGGGCGCGCCTATCTCCTGCCTCTTCTCAAGAA
>CAZGWZ010000070.1:0-5765 GCA_964529545.1 uncultured archaeon | reverse complement strand
GATAACCCCTCCTGAGAACGGCAAGTCCGTGAAGAGGTACAACGTAGGGGACGTCGAGGTGGAGATATTCAAGCTGCCGGACAGGGCCGAGTACTTCTACTACGTCCTTCCTCCGGAGTTCGTGCTTAGCGAGGAGAAGTATGCGGTCCTCGACGCCGCAAGGAGGTACATGGCGACCCACAAGCCAAAGACAGCCGAGTTCGTCAAGACCGGGAGGATAAGGGAGGTCTTCTTCAACATAGGAAGGGACATGATAAGGGAGGTAGCCGACCAGCACAGGGTGTACCTCAGCTCGAAGGACCTTGAGCAGCTCGCAGGCATACTCACAAGGTACACAGCGGGCCTTGGGGTCCTTGAGATACTGCTCGCTGACGAGAAGGTGCAGGACATCTTCGTCAACTCGCCTGTGGAGTCCCAGCCGATACTCATAAACCATGCGGATTACGAGGAGTGCAGGACGAACCTGATTCCGACGCAGGACGATGCCGAGTCCTGGGCCACGAGGCTCAGGATGGAGTCCGGAAGGCCGCTAGACGAGGCCAACCCCGTCCTTGACACTGATATCACGGTTCCAGGCGGAAAGGCAAGGTTCTGCATAATAACGAGGACGCTTTCTCCGCACGGGCTCGGCTTTGCCATAAGGAGGCACAGGGACAAGCCATGGACCTTCCCGCTCCTGATAAAGGCCAAGTCACTGACTCCTCTCGCCGCGGGAGCCCTTTCATTCTTCATAGACGGCACCGCAAGCATGCTTGTCGCGGGAGGAAGGGGCGCCGGTAAGACTTCCTATCTTGCCGCTATGATGCTCGAGATGCTCCCAAAGACCAGGATAGTTTCTATAGAGGACACGCTTGAGCTCCCGATAGACAGCCTGAGGGAGCTCGGATACAACGTGGAGAGGCTCAAGTCGAGGTCCGTCCTTACGATGGTGGAGACGGAGATCCCGGCGGACGAGGCCCTGAGGACCGCGCTCAGGCTCGGTGACTCTGCTCTGGTTGTGGGAGAGGTGAGAAGTTCTGTCAGGGGAGACGAGGAAGTTGTAATAGTAGACAGAGGGTGCATGAAAAGGTTGAGAATAAAGGACATCGAAGGTATGGATATTACAAATGTTTATGTTCCAACGGTCAGTTTCGATTTGAAAATGAAGCTTTCAAAGCTTACGGGATTTGTCAAGCATCCTAAAAGAAATAAGCTTCTAAAAATAAAGACCAGAACGGGAAGGGAGGTGACGGTGACTCATGACCATAGCCTTTTCTCACCAACGAAAGATTTCGAAATAGCTCCCATTGAATGCAATAAACTGAAAATTGGAAGTCAGATTGTCATACCATCAAAGATGCCTCATGGTTACAACGAAATGTACTTCATAGATGTCTTTGACTACCTTCCCGAGATGAGGGTGCAGAACTTCGAAGATGATGTGAGAGATGCTATAAAAGTACTTGGGTGGAGAAAAGCAACGGAAATATGCAGCATAAATACGGGTGACATTTACAACTATTTCAGGCAGAACCAAAAGATGAATATACCGTTTGCTTCCTTCAGAAGTCTTATGGAAGCGGCAGACCTTGATTATGATCCATGCATGCTTAAAGCAAGTAAAGGTGCGAGTCGTCCACTACCCGCGGTAATTCCCGTTGATGAGGACTTCTGCAGGTTCCTTGGCTACTACGTGTCGGAAGGATATTACTCGATGGGACCCTCCGGGAATTGTGTCGTCATAACCAATTCAAACAAAGACATATCCAGAGACTTGACAATGCTGTTTGAGAGACTTTTCGATATTAAAGCAAAGAAGAGAACTGTGAATGGGTTTGGAACTTCTCTTCAGCACAGGGTCGACTGCTATCCGCTTGTAAAACTGATTTCAAAACTTGGATGCGGAAGGTTATGTCACGAGAAAAGGGTCCCGCCCATGATTTTCGGTCTGCCGAAGAAAAAGATAGCGGCCTTCCTGAGGGGACTTTACTCCGGCGACGGGAACTTCATGGCAACTGAGAAATCAGGCAATTGCGTGAGGTATTTTTCTACATCCAGAAAGCTTGTAGAGGATGTATCGTACCTATTACTTAGTTTTGGTATAGTTGGAACGATAAGGGAGAGGAACACGGATGGAGAAGGACGCAGGAATTTGTGGACACTTGAATTTAAGGACAGGGAAATGGTGGAGACATTCTTCGACGAAATCGGGTTCGCCAGAAAGGTACCTGAGGTTGTCAAGAAGAAATGGGCACACACCACATCAAACAGCGTGAAGTTCGATAAAGAAAAGCTGGAAAAACACATTACAAAATATCCAAGAAGGTACAGGCATCTTTTCAGGTTCCTTAGGTGCAGCAAGAACTACCTGAAGAAGGTGGTTCTTGATCCCGATTGTGTGGTATCCGATAGGCTGAAGGCATTTGCAACGGGTGAGTTCTTCATTGATGAAGTAAAGGAGATCGAGGATGTAAATATGAAGCAGCCCGAGTACGTTTACGACCTCTCTGTTGAACCAACCGAGAACTTCATAGGAGGTTTTGGTGGAATAGTTCTTCATAACACAGAGGCCAAGAGCCTTTACGAGGCAATGAGGATAGGTGCGCTTTCCAATGTCGTCATGGGCACCATTCACGGTGAGTCCGCATACGGCGTCTTCGACAGGGTCGTAAACGACCTTGGGGTGCCGATGACTTCCTTCAAGGCAACCGACATAATACCGATATGCAAGACCCTTAGGTCTGCTGACGGCCTTCACAGGTTCAGGAGGATGACCGAGATTACGGAGATAAGGAAGAAGTGGGACAAGAACCCGGACAAGGAAGGCGGCTTCGTCAACCTATTCGAGTACTCAGCAAAGGAGGACGAGCTCAAACCCACCGATACGCTCGTCAACGGAGAGTCCGAGACCCTCAACAGGATAGCTGGCCACGTGAGGGAATGGCATGGCGACTGGGAGGCCGTATGGGACAACATCGTACTCAGGTCGAACATGAAGAAGGTGATGGTTGAGCTCAGCGACAAGCTCAAGAACCCGGACATACTCGAGGCGTCCTGGGTCATGAAAACCAATTCCAGGTTCCACATGATATCGGAAGCCATAAGAAAGGAAGTTGGGACAGTCGACACCAAGAGGGTCTACGACCAGTGGCTCTCATGGTTCAAGTCCGAGATAAAGTAGGCATGCACCGCTTACACCACTTTTCCAATAAATTAAAGAGCCGTTAATTAATTATCATGGGTTTCTTTTCGAAGAAGCAGAAGAGGCCGCCTCCGGGTTATGTCAGCAGCGGCGTTTCCTCAAGGCTGCCCGGAAGCGAGAGGATAAGCATAGCTTCTAGAGAGTACAGGCTTTTTCGTAAGAGGGCCGAGGCCAAGTTCACCTGGTACGAGATGCTTGCCCGCGCAGCTGGCGGCATACTGAACGTGAGCTTTGACAAGAAGAGCAGCTCTGAGTTGAAGGCTGCTATTGATTTCACAGGGCTTCGGATAACAGAGAACGCGCCCGTATCTCTCTTCCTGCTTTCGATAATCCTATTCAGCTTCGCCGGAGGTTTCCTCTTCGCTATTCAGGTATTTCCCAGTGCCTACGGCGTGATAGCATGCGTAATCCTCGGCCTCGTAGTCGGCTACTACCTCATGAGATATCCCATAAACTACATGAGGACCATGAGGATACAGGCGAGCTCCCAGGTGGTGCTTGCGATTCTCTACATGGTGGTTTCCATGAGGATAACCCCGAACATAGAGAGGGCACTGAAGTTCACGTCGTCAAACATATCGGGCATACTCGCCTGGGACATGAGAAGGCTTCTCTGGGACATAGAGATGGGACGGTACTATTCCTCGAATGAGGCGCTTATCGACTACATAACCAAATGGAAGCCGGAGAACGAGGAGTTCAGCGAGGCGCTTAGGCTCATAATGGAATCCCAGCATCAGGTCCCTGAGAAGTCGGCCAAGACCCTTGACGAGTCGCTCAGGGTCGTCCTTGAGGGTACGAAGGACAGGATGAAGCACTACGCTCAGGACCTGCAGATGCCCGTCACCGTCATACATATGATGGGCATAGTGTTGCCAATACTAGGATCTGTAATGGCACCAATGGCGGCGATATTCCTTTCGGATTCCGTAACCCCGTGGCACTTCATACTAGGCTACGACATAGCCCTTCCAATCATTCTCATATGGTTCATCAACAATACCCTGTCGAAGAGGCCGGTGACTTTCTCAAAGGTGGATGTTGGTCATCATCCCGACCTTCCGAGAAAGGGAAGCTTCCTTGTTAAGAGGGGCCAGAAGAAGCTCTCCATACCCATGATGCCCATAGCGCTTCTCGTGCTGATAATAATGATAACCCCCGCAATACTGCATTTCGTCGAGCATCCTGACTATCTTATAACCCCGTATGAGTATGACGAGGATACGGGCATCATGGTTCCTGCGGATGTCAATGATCCGGATTCGGGATATTCGCTCTTCATGTCGCTTCTGATAGTACTCGGCTTCTCGGCATTCTTCTCCATCATATTCATAACCACCAACATACAGAGGACCCGTGTGGAGGATTCGGTATACAAGATGGAATCCGAGTTCGAGCTTGCACTCTTCCAGCTCGGTAACAGGATATCAGGAGGGACTCCGCTTGAGATAGCCGTGGAGAAGGCCAACGAGGATGTGAAGGACCTCGAGATATCGAACCTCTTCGGAATAACCATTCGTAACATGAAGACTCTTGGCATGACATTTGAGCAGGCGCTTCTTAACCCCGAGAACGGTGCGATAATATACTATCCGAGCAGTATGATACAAAACGTTATGAGAACCATAACGGATACAGCAAGGAGGGGTGTCCAGTACGCGTCGGAGTCCATGCTCACGGTGTCAAGGTATCTCAAGAACGTGAGGGAGACCCAGGAGTACATGAGGACCCTCCTTTCGGAGACCACGAGCAGCATGCAGTTCCAGGCATATGCAATGGCGCCTCTCGTGAGCGGCCTCATAGTCGCCATGTCAAAGGTCATAATAGACGTGCTGCTTTTCCTCGGAAAGAGGCTGAACGAGTTCGGATTCAGCGAGGAGTTCGGTATAGACCCCGGCCAGATACTCGGCTCTTCGAGCTCGGTCTCAGCGCCGATGTTCCAGCTTATAGTAGGCGTCTACCTGATAGAGGTCATAATAATACTTGCGATGTTCGTGACCAAGATAAACCGCGGAGATGACAAATCCATGCAGTGGTACCTTGCAGGCAAGATGATAATAATAGCCGTGGTGATATATGGGATGGTGTCTGTTGGCTCCACTATGGTCTTCAGTGACATGATAGAGGGCGCGGTCAGCACCATGCTCACAGATTAGCCGCGGTAACCATTTAAATCGCTGGAGTGAACAATATATTATGAAGATAGGAATAATGCAGTTCACGATGGGCACAGTCGTCTCGATGATTCTTGTGATGCTTTCTGGAGTTGGATTCCTCCTTTTCATGACGGGAAACATGGGTGGCATCTCTGAGCTTCTGATGACCAGCTGCGAGAAGAATCCCAGGCAGATATTCTGTTCAGGCATATACGGAAACAACCTCACCGAGACTTCAAAGGTTTCCCTGCAGTCATCCGCTGCCCTCGCATGTGCCATAAAATCCGTGCAGAATGGGGAGAATCTCTGCAAAGGTGAGGAGTTCAGCGAGGCCTACATAAAGATGAAACAGGCGTCCAAAGATTTCGATCCCGAGTTCATGGAGAGGATAGACGACGAGATAAGATGTACCTTGTGCAACGAAGCGG
>CAZGWZ010000069.1:0-5922 GCA_964529545.1 uncultured archaeon | reverse complement strand
CTACCGTATTCACTCGTGACTGCATATCAGTGAACGGATGCCTTCAGCCGAGGAGGCTCTCAACGAACTCCTCGGGATTGAACTCCTCTATGTCGTCGTACTCCTGCCCCGTACCTATGAACATGACTGGCTTTCCTGACGTGTGGCAGGCTGATATTATGGAGCCGCCCTTCTCGTTGACGTCCATCTTAGTGAGCACCAGGCCGTCAATCCCTATCTCCTCATTGAACGTGCTGGCCTGGCTGACGACGTCGTTGCCCGTGAGAGAGTCCACGACCAGTATCTTAAGGTCAGGCCTGTTCACCCGCACTATCTTCTTCAGCTCGTCCATCAGGTTGACGTTCGTGTGCATCCTGCCGGCGCTGTCTGCCATGACCACGTCGAGGCCCTTGCTCTCGGCATGCTTCCTTGCGTCGAATATGACGGCCGCCGGGTCGGCCCCGTACTTATGCTTTATGACGTTGAGCTTCAGCCTTCCTGCGTGAACCTCGAGCTGCTCGATGCTGGCCGCCCTGAACGTGTCGGCCGCAGCAAGCACGGGCTTGAACCCGTAACCCATGATCATCTTGGAGATCTTCGCTATCGTCGTGGTCTTTCCGGAGCCGTTGAATCCAAGGAACAGAATCGTCGCCGGCCTTCCCTCGCTCCTCGCATTCCTTATCACCTGCTGTATGTCCACGGGCTCCTTATTAACAATCTCCAGCAGTATGTCCCTGAAGGTTCTCTTTATGACGTCGCCTGCGGAGCCCCTCGACACAGGCTTTCCGACGAGCTTCTCCTTAAGTCCGCTTTTCATGGAATCTATAACGCCAAGCGCGAGGTTTGCCTGGAGAAGGTCAACCTCTATCCCGGAGATGAACTCGTCTATCTCGCCCTCAGTGAACTCCTTCTCCCTTATCCTCTTCGTGAGCCTTGAGAGGCCGCCGCGCTTCTCCTTGGAATCATCGGCTTTCTGCGCAGGAATGCCCTCGTCAGAATAAACTGGCACAGTCTTCTTTTCATCCTGCGCCGTGACTCTGGCGAAGGGCTTCTCGCCGGAGACCGCAGGCCGCTCATCAGAAACGCGCTCCTCTGCCTTCTCGGCCCTCTTCGTGAGAGTCTCCACGGACTGCTTAAGCTTCTTCTTCAGAACCCCGAACATATAGAATTAATCGCCTGACGTTCTTTAAATATGCTCATTTCTTCTCGATGTACACCGCGACGAAGAGCAGCACAAAGCCCACCACGATCGATACCACGAAGTTGTATATGCTCGTCTCCGGCTGCAGTATCATGTCCACTCCGCTGTGCACGACGAGCGATATGGCGAACCCGAACAGCGGTATCGACGCGGCCCTCGAAAGCGACCTCTTCTTGCTTCCTATGCTCTTTCCTACCCATGCCATCGCTCCCGCGACCCAGAAGTAGTATATGGACGCCGAAAGGAAGGCTGCCACCGTCTCGAAGAAGCCTACGACCATCCAGTCGTTCATCAGGCTGTATCCCCTGTAGGCCGCAAGCGTCGCGAACACTATCCCTATCATGTAGAGGAAGAACGAGAGCCTCTTCCTAGTGAACGACTCTCGCAACTCGTCGGCAGCTCCGGTGAAGTAGCCCTCAAGCTTGAAGCCCTTTATGACCAGATATGCTCCCAGTATGCCGAGCACCGCCCTCCATCCTTCCATCCCGAATATCGCCGTCAGGAGGAGAGCTACCGCCGGAAGGCCGAACACGAGCCTTGCCATCTTCGGATCCTCGAGGGACTCCTTCATGAAGTCCTTGACCTTGTAATAGGTGGATTCAAGCTGCACCGACTGCTTGACGACCACCCTCTTAACGGAAAGTATGGGCACCTCCGACTGTATTATGGGCATGACGTGCTCGTCCTCGCTCCCGTCAGAGATGAGGACGGCGAGGTTGGCCCTGAAGTGCCTGAGCACCTTCTCCAGCTGCTCGCGTATGACCTTGTCCGACTTTATGCCGACGCTCCTGTCACCGGTTATGACCGCCACGTCACTGTCGTACTGCTTTCGCAGCTCATCATAGACCCTGACGGCCTCGAACATAGCGTTGAGGTCGCTGTCGGCCGGATCCTTTACGCCAAGCTTGGATGCCGCCTCGACGACGTTGTCCTTTCCCATGACAGGGCCTTCTATCCCGGTCTTGGCACCGAGGTCGTTGTCCCTGTCTACAGCTATGACTATTATCCTGTCCTTTTTTTCCGGCTCCATAGTAAAAAATGCACCGACTACAATAAAAAGATACTGCAATCACAACGGTTAACGTCGAAACCGTAATCCTCTTGCAATCAAGATGAATTCCCTGGACGTACACGCAAACGTATATAAACATAATCCTTTTTATAGTACTTAATACAATCTGTCTATAGGTTTAGGCACACATTTGATAGATAATATTTACAAAGGAGGATTAGAATGCAACAGATACCTTCGGGAAACTACATGGCATACGACAGGACGATTGTCGTCTTCTCACCTGATGGAAGATTACTTCAGGTCGAGTATGCAAGGGAAGCTGTCAAGAGGGGGAGCACTTCAGTTGGCGTCAGGACCAAAGACGCCGTCGTGCTAGGTTCAGTGAAGAAGACTACCCCCCTTGGTGTTTCAGAGTCCTACAAGAAGATTTACGAGATAGACTCCCACGCGGGGCTTGTCAGCTCGGGGCTTCTGAGCGATGCGAGGGACCTTGTGGAAGTGAGCAGGGTCAAGGCGCAGATAAACAAGATAACATACGGCGAGCCAATATCGCTGCCATCGCTGACGAGATACGTGTGCGACAGGATGCACATGGTCACGCAGTATGCGGGCATGAGGCCATACGGCGTAGGACTTCTGATAGGCGGCGTGAACGGGAAACCTGCGCTGTTCGAGACGGACCCGTCAGGCACCATGATAGAGTGGAAGGCGCAGGCAATAGGAAGGGGCGCCGAGAAGGCACGGAAGGTTCTTGAGAAGGATTACAAGGAAGGCATGGAGACTGCAGCAGGCGTAAAGCTCATACTTGACGCGATAAGCGCCGGCGAGAAGGAAACGGGCAGAGACAGCGTCGAGATAGCAGTCATAACCGAGAAGGGCTTCAAGTACCTCACACCCGAAGAGATAAAGAAGCATGCATAGACTTCTTCTGTTGCAGACATTCAGGAAAGAGGTGGATTCACATGGTTTCTATAGACGACGCTACTACTGCGAGGATGACCCGCGACGGGATACACTACGAGATACTGGTGGACCCCGACCTTGCGCTCAGGTTCAAGAAGGGCGAGAACGTATCGATAGAGAGCCTCATGGCCGCCCAGGACATATTCAACGACGCGAGGAAGGGAGAGAGGGCATCCGAGGAGGACCTTGAGAAGGTCTTCGGCAAGGCCGACATATTCACGATAGCAGCGAGCATCATAAAGCACGGTGAGCTGCAGCTGACGACGGAGCAGAGACGGAAGTTCACGGACGACAAGAGGAAAAAGATAGCGGAGATAATATCCAAGCAGGGCATAGACCCGAAGACAAAGACCCCTCACCCGCAGCAGAGGGTCCTCAACGCCATGGAGCAGGCGAGGGTGCCTATAGACCCCTTCAGGGCGGCTGAGGACCAGGTCAAGGACGTGCTGACGAAGGTGCAGGAGGTGCTTCCGATATCCCTTGAGAGGATAGAGGTGGCAATCATGGTTCCAATGAGCCACGCAGGCAAGGCGAGCTCAGTGATAAGGGAGATCGCCCCGGTCAAGAGCGAGGAGTGGAAGAGCAACGGGTGGCTTGCCGTAATCGAGATCCCTGCAGGCATGCAGTCTGACATATACGAGAGGCTGAACGGCCTGACAGGGGGAACGGTTGATGTTAGAATCATTAAGGAACATAAACTGTAAGGATTGGTGTAGAATATGGATAAACTACTGAAGAAGGAAAGAGACTTCGCGACTCCCGGAGAGAAGATCGTGGAGAGCATGGAATTCCTTCCGGGCAGGAACTGCTACCGGGACGGGGATTCCATTTACGCAAAGAAAGCTGGCCTCCTTCATGTCTCCGGCAGGGTGCTGTCGGTGATATCCCTGAACGGCATTTACATGCCCCAGAGGGACGACATGATAATAGGCGAGGTCAAGGAAGTGCAGAGCAACGGATGGGTAATTGACGTAGGCGCGCCCTACCAGGCATACCTTCCGCTGTCAGGCGTCAGGGGCTTCATTGACCCCAACAAGACTGACATGTTCAAGATATACGGGATAGGTGACATGATATACGGAAAGGTGAAGATGGTGTCATCCACGTGCTCTGTGCACATATCGATGTACGACAGGATGTGCCGCACGTTCACCGGAGGAAGAGTGGTGAACGTCAACCCTGCGAAGGTTCCGAGGATAATCGGGAAGGCCGGTTCGATGATAGACATGATAAAGAGGAAGACCGGATGCAGGATAGTGGTCGGACAAAACGGCGTGATGTGGCTCGAGGGAGACACACCGCAGGTCGAGGAGTTCGTACTCGAGGTCGTAAACACTATACAGAAGAAGTCCCACATGGAGGGGCTGACTAACGAGATAGAGAAGATGCTCGATAAGGGTGATAAGAAATGAAGAGGAAAGACGGAAGGAAACCTGAGGACCTTCGGGAGCTCAAGATAGAGGCTGGCGTTCTTGATAACGCCACGGGCTCGGCAAGGGTCCAGATGGGAAGGACGATAGCCGTCGCAGGAGTGTACGGCCCCAGGGAGATGTTCCCCAGAAGGCTGCAGAACTCCGAGAAGGCTACAGTACAGTTCAGGTACACCATGGCCCCGTTCTCCACGGACGAGAGGGTGAGGCCGGGCCTGTCAAGGAGGAGCAAGGAGATATCGATGGTCGCGAGAAACGCGCTCGAGGCGGCGGTCTTCAGCGAAGACTTCCCCAAGGCTGCGATAGACGTGTACGTCGACATAATCCAGGCTGACGCAGGGACGAGGACCGCAGCGATAAACGCCGCGTCCGTCGCGCTCGCCGACGCCGGCGTCCCGATGAAGGACCTCGTGTGCTCCGTGGCTGTAGGTAAGATTGACGGTACATACGTAGTCGACCTTGCGGGAAAGGAGGAGGACGCCAGCGTTTGCGACCTTCCCATATCCTACATGCCGAACATGGACAAGATAACCCACATACAGATGGACGGCGACATTACAAAGGAAGACTTCGACAAACTCGTGGAGCTTGCCAAGAAGGCCTGCGAGAAGATAAACAAGGCGCAGAGAGAAGCGCTTGAAAAAAGGTGGTTAGGATGAAGGTATCAAACGAATTCGCAGAGAGGCTTGCCAAGGACGGCAAGCGCGCAGACGGAAGGAAGCTCGACGAGTTCCGGAAGGCTGAAATCGAGATGAGGCCGATAGACAAGGCAGAGGGCTCAGCCCTCGTGAAGCTCGGCAAGACCAAGGTGATAGCAGGCGTCAAGCTTGCCGCGGGAGAGCCGTTTTCGGACAGGCCGGACGAGGGCGTCCTGATGTCCGGAGCCGAGTTCTCGCCCATCGCGTCCCCGAACTTCGAGCCAGGGCCTCCGGGCGAAGAGAGCATCGAGCTTGCAAGGGTCGTTGACAGGGGCATCAGGGAATCCGGTGCCATGGACGTCAAGAAGCTGTGCATAAAGAAAGGTGAGAAGGTCTGGATAGTGAACGTGGACATAAACATCTTAGACGACTTCGGAAACCTGATTGACGCAGCAGCGCTCGCATCGGCGGCCGCGCTCAGCAACACGGTGTTCCCTCCTCTGGACAAGGACGGCAACGTCGACGTCTATGGACCGAAGACCAAGACCAAGCTTCCCGTGAAGTACATGCCAATAGCATGCACCTTCTACAAGGTCGGGGGGAAGATGCTCCTCGACGCGACGAGGGAAGAGCAGGACGCAGCAACCGCGAGGCTTACCATAACGACCAGGGATGACGGCAACCTGTGCGCGGTCC
>CAZGWZ010000068.1:0-5949 GCA_964529545.1 uncultured archaeon | reverse complement strand
CCCTTCACGCAGTATGGACATTTCATTGACTCACCGATGGGCAGCCGTGGCTGCAGCCTGTAAATATCTAAAATGTTACTGGAATGTGATAAACACAACATCTTGTGTCTCTGTACCACCAACCAATACAATATAAGTGGCCGGCTGGTATATAAGCATTTCTATTCTCTGAAATATAGTATCGGAAAATCAATGTTTTTATGCCGCCGGTTTTGTAGCATTCCTGGGCCAAAGCTTATAAATTTAGGCAAGCCTGAATATATTCTATGGCAAGGAAGTACGGACCCTTCATGGACAAGGAAGGCTCGAGCGAGAGCGTCGAGGAGTACATGGAGACCTTCATAAGGATGAAGGAACGGGGAGAGAAGCTGACGACGTCTGGGGTAGCCGAGGCCATGTGCGTCTCTCCCGCGAGCGCTTCAGAGATGGTCAAGCGCCTCGAGAAGGAAGGGTACGTGAGGCACGAGCGCTACAAGGACATAGAGCTCACCGAGAAGGGCCGAAAGGTCGGAAGGAAGATACTCGGAAGGCACAGGATCCTTGAGAGGTTCTTGGAGGGAATGGGCCTTCCAAGGAGGAAGATACACAACGAGGCATGCAAACTGGAGCATTACGTCTCAGACGAGCTCGAGGGCCTGATAAGAAGGAAGATAGAGGCCCCAAGGAAAGGCAAGGCCATACTCAGCCTCATAGACCTGAAGAACGGCGAGAAGGCAAGCGTGTTCAGCATAGACGGCGGCGCAAAGGCCGTTAAGAGGCTGGAGGACATGGGACTCACCCCCGGGACTCCCGTGACAGTGCAGAGGTCTGCGCCTTTCTCAGGGCCAGTCGAGATATGCGTCAGGGACTCATGCCTTGTGATAGGACGGGGGATGGCAGGAAGGATATTCGTTAAGGTGGCATCATGAAAAAGATAAGGGTCGCACTCGCTGGGAACGCGAACGTTGGCAAGTCTGTCATATTCAACCAGCTGACCGGCCTTCATCAACACATAGGAAACTGGCCTGGGAAGACAGTGGACCATGCGGAAGGAACTGTCCACTACAAAGGATATGAGATAGAGGTCGTGGACCTTCCCGGCATATATTCGCTTTCTACTTATTCCCTTGAGGAGGTCGTGACCAGGCAGTACATAATGCAGAAGAAGCCGGACGTGGTCGTCAATGTCATAGACGCCTCCGTACTTGAGAGGAACCTTTACTTCACTCTCCAGCTGATGGAGCTTGGAAGGCCGATGGTGCTGGCCATGAACCAGGTCGACACTGCGGAGAAGAAGGGCATAAGGGTAGATGCAAAGAAGCTGTCCAAAGCTCTTGGAATGCCAGTTGTTCCTACGGTCGCCGTCAAGTCTGCGGGGCTGACGGACCTGATGGATGAGATAATAAAGGCTTCTTTAGGAAAGCCCGTCAAGCATCCCGTCTACGGCGATGAGATAGAAGGCGCCATAAAGAGGATAGGAAGAAAGATAGTTTCCACGCCTCACGGATATTCGGCGAGATGGCTCTCGATAAAGCTCCTCGAGGGTGACAGAGAGATAGGAAAGCTCCCGCTCGGTAAGTGCGTTGCTGACGAGCTTCAGCATGCCTCAGAGGAGATAGAGCGCCTCCACAGGCATTCATGCACGACAGCTCTTGCCTGCGAGATGTACTCCAAGGCCTCGATGATTGCCAAGTCTGTCCAGAAGCGCGCGGAGAAGACAAGGAGCATGGCGGACCGTATAGACGATGTCATAACAAGTAAGTCTATAGGATACCCTTTCATGGCAGTCATACTGCTTCTGACCTTTATTTCCATATTCAGCTTCGGAAATCTGCTTGCAGTCTATATCGAAGATGTTTTTGCCATGTTCACAGGGCCGCTTGAGCAGATGTTTTCAGGCGTTCTGGGAAGCGTAATGATGGGCGTCGTGGAGGGAGTGGTCGCAACGCTCACGGTCGTGATACCCTACATACTGCCCTTCTACATAATACTCGGGCTCCTCGAAAGCTCCGGGTATATGGCCAGGATAGCTTTCCTCATGGACAGCCTCATGCACAGGATAGGCCTTCACGGTAAGGCATTCATACCGCTCATGCTGGGATTCGGCTGCAACGTCCCTGCATGCCTCTCCTGCAGGGTAATGGAGACCCACAGGGAGAGGCTTATAGCGGTCTTTGTGACGACTCTCATACCATGCGCCGCTGTGACTACCGTGGTGCTGGGTCTTGTTGGAAGGTTCGTTGGTATAGAGTGGGCGCTTCTCCTGTACGTAATAGACGCGGCCATTGTGCTCCTCCTTGGCAGGCTGGCGTTCAAGGCGCTTCCGGGAGAGCCTTCAGGTCTCATAATGGAGATGCCTTCGCTTAGGAAGCCCCACCTCAAGAGCATACTGAAGCACACATGGTTCAAGATAGAGGGATTCTTCAAGATAGCTTTCCCGGTCATAATCGCAAGCACCGTCCTGATAAAGGTCCTCGACCTGCTGGGCGCGGTCTCTGTGATATCAGAGGTTATGTCGCCTGTCACGGTGTTTTGGCTTGGTCTTCCGATGGTCTCCGGCGTGCTGCTGATATTCGGCATACTGAGAAAGGAGCTGACTCTCGTGATGTTTGCCGCCCTTGCAGGCACGACGAATTTCGCCCTTGTTATGACTCCCGTCCAGATGATGGTATTCGCCCTGGTCACGATGCTCTACATACCGTGCGCCTCCACAATAGCCGCGCTAGTGAAGGAGACCGGAGTGAAAAGGGCTGCCTACATAACGGTGTTTGAGATCGTCTTCGCGGTGATTGCAGGCGGTCTGTTCTACAGGCTCCTGCTTCTCGCAGGCTTCTGAGAAATAGCTCACTTTAGCCTTATTGCTTCCAGATTCTTCGGCGCGAGCGTCTCGCACTTGAATATCTTGTGGGCGTCACGCGCGAACTCCGCGCATCTGCTGCTCTCCCCGTGGTTGACCAGTATGCGCTCGAGCCTTCCCGGAAGGTTGTATATGTAGCTTACGAGCTGCTTCCTGTCGGAGTGGCCGGAAAGCCCGTGGATGGTGTGGACGTCCATCTCGACCTTGAGTGACTTGGTCCTGCCACCCTCCTTTGCTAGAGGCACCTCCCTCCAGCCCTTCTGTATCCTTCTCCCGAGCGTTCCCTCTGCCTGGTATCCGACGAACACTATTGCGTTCTTCTTGTCAGGCGCGAGCGCCTTGAAGTACTCGACAGCCGGTCCTCCTATGAGCATGCCGGATGTGGCTATTATTACGCCCGGTTCGGTCGAGTCGATTATCTTGTTCCTCTCTTTCGCAACGACCCTCTTGAATATATCGGAGGTGAACGGGTTCTGTCCCCTGTGGAATATGTCCCTCTGAAGGTATTTGGAAAGGTATTCCGGATAAGCCGTATGTATGGCAGTGGAGTCCCAGAGCATGCCTTCCATCCATACCGGATGCTTGAACCCGTTGCATGCGATGGTTACCATGACCTCCTGCGACCTCCCGACCGCGAATGAAGGTATGAGCACCTTTCCGCCGCGGTCGACCACCTTGTTTATTATGTCCATGAACTCGCTTTCGGTTTCCCTCCTTCCGGGCATCACGTTGTCAGAGCCTCCGTATGTGGATTCTATCATGAGCGTCTCGACCCTCTGGAACTTCGTCGATGCCGCATCGAGGAGCCTGCTTGGACCGAACTTCAGGTCGCCTGTGTATAAAACGTTGTGAAGCCCGTCTCCTATATGGAGGTGGACTAGAGATGAGCCGAGCAGGTGACCTGCAGGCTCGAGAGTGAGCCTTATGTCAGGAGCTATGTCGCTGACTTCTCCGTACTCGAGAGCTATCGTGTGCTTTACCATCTTCTCTACGGACTTCTTGGTGTACCACACCTTCTTTCCCTCCCTCTGGGCGACATCGACGAAATCGAGGCAGAGGAGCACCATGGTGTCCCTTGTAGGCGCAGTGCAGTAAAGCGGGCCCTCGTAGCCGTTCTCGTAGAGCCAGGGCACGAACCCGCAGTGGTCCAGGTGGCTGTGGCTTATCACGACCGCGTCCAGCTTCTCTATGTTGAAGTCCGGGGAATCTATGTATGGCGTCCCGTCCGAACCGACGTCGACGCCGAAATCAAGCATCACGTTTGAGTTTGACGTCTCAAGAAGTATGCTGCTCCTGCCTACCTGCCTTCCGCCCCCGAGATATGACAGCCTTGCCCACTCCTTTTCCTTTGGGACCTTTGCAGGAGAGTTTATCTTCTGACCTATGCGGTTCAGGAAGGCCTTCCTGTAGTCTATCTCGCTGTGCAGGAGCTTCCTCACGGACTTGACTATGTCGGAATCTATCGCAGGGGCCCTCTCTATCTTGGGGAGCCACAGCGTCTCCGCCTTTATCTTCCTGTAGGTATCCCCGCCCTTGCCTATGACAAGCCCGGGCTTTGCCGATTCTATCACAACCTTCCCGAGCTCAGGTTCGAAGTATATCTCGCTTATGCCGGCCTCTTCAGGGACCAGCTTCTGTATTATCTTCTTGGCCTTCTCCGGGTCCATGGTTATTGACTGGTCAGGCCTTATCTCTATGCGCTTCTTAACAGAGGACACTATGCTCCTTGCAACCTCTTCGCTTCTCTTGAAGAATTCCTTGTTCTTTGTGTATAGTATCATCTCAGAACCTTCAAACTTCGCCTCCGATATCTGCGCGTCTTTTGGCAGGTTCGCTTCTAGACCTTTCAGTAAATTCAATTTTTCCACCTGTTCAAAAAGTGATGAATAATGCAAATGTTATAGACGCCTTTCAGGCTGCGAGCTTCTTCACTTCTTCGTCGCCTACCTTCTTGTAGCCCGACCTTGATATCACGACTGCGTCTATGCCGCTGCCGCCTGATGCTATGTCCCTCTTCGTGGCGGCGCGGACTGCCCTGACTGCTAGCTTGGTTGCCTCTTGCGGTGTCATGTTATCCTTGAATTCGTTCTCAAGCACACCGAAGGCTACAGGAGACCCGGATCCGGTGGAGAAGTACTTCTCCGGCATCACCGACCCGTCGGGCGAAAGCGTGAACAGCCCTGGCTTGTCGTCGTAACCGGCGACCACCAGCTGCACTATGTATGGATAGAACCTCCTCGAGTAGAGGATGTTCGCTATCAGCGTTGAGGACGACTCGACGCTCATCCTCTTTCCCTCTGAGAGTGAGTAGAGCTTCATCTCGGCCTTTATGTACCTTATCAGGGCCTGGGCGTCGCCCACGACGCCTGCTATCGTCATCCCGAGCTTCTCGTCGACCTGATGTATCTTCTCTGCGTCCTGGCTTGCCACAAGGTAACCCATGGTCGCCTTTCTCTCGGCTGCAAGTATGACTGCATCATCCGCCATTATTCCAACGGTTGTTGTCCCCGTCTTCATGTGCTTCTCGATTTCGTGTTCCATAAGAATCAGGTCCGTCTGTTCAATGATTGATTAATTATCTCCGCCATATATATAAATGTTACCCGGGTTTCATGTCCTTATCGTGACCGCTCCCTGGCTCATGGCAGCGAAGTTGTGCACCAGTTCCGATATCGTGTTTAAGAGCGTCTGTGCCTCCGAAAGCTTCAGGTTCATCTCAGCAGGCTCCATTATCTCTATGCTCGACGGCGCGTAGTTCATCACGAGGTAGGCGAGCTGCTCGAACCTCCTGGAGAGTAGCTCCACCTCAACCACCTTGGAGTAAGCGTCAGAGCCCTTCTTGAAGGGATTTGGGACCTTCTGGGTCTCCTTGAAGTCCCTCTTGTAAAGTATGAGGTTATCCTCCTTTGACATGGCGTCCACATGCTTTCTCAGGCTCGATTCTGCGGCATCCTCCGTTATCGCCAGAACCTCTATCGCCATCCAAGCCTTTATCCAGCCGTCGTTCAGCTTCTTCTTTATCTCCACAGAGTCGATTTTTTTCAAAAAAAATAAATAAAAAGGCAGTTTTAAATGTATTTAATGGCAAAGCTAAAAACAAACATATAAAATGA
>CAZGWZ010000067.1:0-5991 GCA_964529545.1 uncultured archaeon | reverse complement strand
GTCCTGACGAGAAGACCGCAGAGGATATCAGCATGAATATTCTTTAGGAGAGGCTCTCAGTAATTGTACATCTTTCCCATGGTCGGGTTATGCACCTCTTCCCATATCTCAAGAAGCCTGCTGCACTTTGACGTGTTGGCGACGCCTGTAACGCCTACCTTCAGCATGTTGGCGCCGAACGCGATGGAAAGGTCCGATATCCAGTCGTCTCCTGTCTCGCTCTCGGACACAGAAAGGCACAGCTTCATGCCCTTGCTTCTCGCAAAGTCGTATATCCCCGAAAGCCTGGAGACCGTATGCATGTCCTCCGGGCGCACAGAGATGGCGTTCGTCGGCCTGTACCTGTACGCCATCTTCATCCTCGTTATGTCACCCTTGTATATGGATGCGCCTGATATGACGGTGTCCTCGAAATTATGCGACAGGCCAGCATGCGAAGTGAAGTCCGACCCGTGGAAAGGGTCCTCCACGTATCCTATCTTGTAATGCTCTATGACCGCAGAAAGGAGCGACATCTGGTCGTGCTGCGTCAGTTCGTCCTTCATCACGGCGCTGTTCCTCCCGTAGCCGTAAACCCTGCCGTCCCAGAGGCGGTCCGCGCCGACATTGATTCCGACGCCCATGTTCCAGTCCTTGGCCACCTGGTCAACGAGATAGAGTATCTCGGTATCCTTCAGGTCCGACACCCATGCGCCGGTAGACGTCCTGCCTCTAAGGGCCCCATGGCTCTTCATCTCCTCTCCAAGGACCTTCCATGCCTCCACGAGCATCCTGTATGCGTCTATGACGCTCTTCTCCCTGTGGGGTATTAGGAGGAACTCCTTCCACGCGCTGCCCTTTGCAGCTATCCCCACGATGTATGGGAACCTCGAAGGCTCTCCCACGATTTTCCAGAGCTGGTTCTTCGTAGAAGCCCTCGCGCATGCAAGGGACATGGCAAGCTTCAGCGACGGGTGTATCTTCTTCTCGCCGTTGCCGAACTGCTCGAGCATGCTGTCAAAACTCATCCAGTCGTCCTCGTTAAGGCCGACGAAGTTCGACCTTATCGAAGAGAACGATGACCTTATCTCGCTTATCTTCCCCGAATCCTCGGACGGGAGCGGCACAGTGGCATGATAGCATGAGGCCCTGTTCCAGAGCTTGACAAGGAGCGCGTAAGAACCGGACCCGCTAAGCGTCACGTACAGCTTCAGGTTCAGTATCATAATAATGATTGGTCAGAATAATATAATAAATCATGCCAGGCCGGCATTTAGTGCAAATCCATTTTAGGGACAGCATCGCTGGCCCTAAGGTTTAAAGAACTTCCAACCTTACAATAAAGTGGTTTAACGAAAAACTCAAAGAAATATAACGAGGTTTTCGAACCGGAGTGGGTTGCTGAACTAGGCAATGCATTCTACATAGCAAGGACTTCAAAGGACGAGAGAGGCAGTAACAACGCATACAGAGTGATAGACGACTTCTACAACCGTGCGAACTCCTTCGACAGCGACTCGAAGGAATGGAAGTACATGAACAAGATGTACCTCAGCGCACAGGTCCTGGGAAGCGGGAAGGCCACGAGGAAGAGGGAGTACACGGAACTCATCGACAGCGCGACTGCCGAGCGCGACAGGAAGCTGGAGCGCGCAGGCAAGAAGACCTTTATAGGGAAGCTCCTCGAGAGCTACGCTCCCGTAGGCTCCTTTGTCGGGACATACCTCATATCAAAGGGGCTTCTCGACTACTTCGTCCCGGACATGAGCGAGGAGCTCAAGAACGGGATAAGCGTGGGCAACGGGTTCTTCGTGGCGGAATCTGTCGAAAGCATAGAGAACCTGATAAGAAGGAAGAGGATAAGGAAGGTCACGGACAAGTTCGACAGGTCCATTGAGAAGTCACGGGACTCCTACAAGACGGAAGTCGCAAAGGAGTACGAATTCGCACTAAGGAAGTGCAGGAGAGCATGGGAGGAATCCTTCGGTGAGGCTCCGCCGAACGGAGAAGCAGACATATCATGGCTTTTGGCAGCTTAGTGAATACAGGAACTTGAATGCAATGCAACGGCGGCGACAAAGCCAGCTCTGGCTTTAGAAAAGATGTCTGAGGTGTCACTCTACTCTCTTCACGATCTCCATGGGTATGACTCCCGCTTCCCACTCAAGCTTGGCTATGATGAGAGGTTCCGTGAGCCCCTTGGGTATCTTGACAAGGACGGGCGCGCCCTGCGATATCTGAAGCGCCCTGGAAGAAAGTATCCTGACCTTCTCGTAGTGGCTGTACTCGTTCTTGGATCTCATGAAAACACCCTTAATGGATTTAATTATACTGAAGGCAGTGATTTATAAATCTTACCCGATGTAACGGAGCTCCTCGCCCGATGCCGAGCCCTTCGTGGTCTTGGCCAGCTCCGAGACGGCCTTCATCTGCAGGCCTTCGACCTTCTTTATGAAATCCTCCATCTCGTCGACCTTCTTCTCGAGCTTGCCCATGTTTATCTTCAGGCCGAGCATCTTGATCATGACGCTCAGGACGTTCTCGGCGGCTTTGGGGTCGGTCACTATCGGGAACCCGCTGGTCTGCCCGAGGAGGCATACTCCTGACATGCCGCATTCGCTCCCGAGGCCGAGCATGAGCCCTGCGGCGCCCACTATGTAGCCTACCTTGTTCCCGGCGTTGAAGTCTATACCGTAGGTAGCGTACTTCTTAATGACCTTCTCGTCGGTAACTGCACCTACAACCTTGGCGCTGCTCTCAAGCTCTCCCGTCGCAAGCCCGCCCACTGTTATTATCTCCTTTGCACCGAACTTCCTGACAAAATCAAGTATGTCCTCGACGACCTCGTAATGGCCCTGAGGCGACAGCGACTGGCAGTCCCCGACGACCAGTATGAGGTCCCTGTTGCCCTTTCCCTTAACGTAGTAGAACTCGTTCTTCAGAAGGTTTATCATGCTCTTGTCGTGTATCATGACAAAGGGGAAGAACCATTCAGAATGGAGCGTCGCGAACTTCTTAGCCTTCAGCTCGCTCACCAGGTATCCGACGGCGACCCTTCCTATGTTGCCTACGCCCGGAAGCCCTATGACAAGCATAGGATTCTTCAGCTTGGGCCTCTCGAGAACTTTTATAGTAGTCATCCGAACCAACCAATAAAGAATAATTCGGCCGATTGCTTATATATGTGCAATGCTCCCTTGCAGAAAGAGGTTCCTCACTTCTTGCAGTAGGCCATTATGAAGGGGTGCGTCATGTACTCGTAGGGGTAAGACTCGCTCTTTGTAAGAAGGACCGTTAGCCCTTCGTCCTCGAACATCTTCACGAGTTCATCCCTCCTGTAATAGGCCGAGTACTTCTGAAGGTCTCCGTAACGGCCGTCCTTCTCCATGCCCTCGCCGTCCCCCTCCTTGACCCGGACGAACATGCAGCCGCCCTTCTTGAGTATCCTTGACATCTCAGTTATCACGGAAGGGAATTCCGCCTTCTTTATGAATATCAGCGAATTGTTGGCCCAGACCCCGTCGAAGCTCCCGTCATCGAAATCCATCCTTCTTATGTCCATGACGCTGAATTTCGCCGTCGGGACCAGCCTTCTTGCAAAGGCTACCATGTTCTCCGCGAAATCGACACCGGTGATGTTGTAGCCGAGTTCCGAGAATCTCTTGGCGTCCCTACCCGGGCCGCAGCCCGCATCGAGTATCCTGCCGTTCCTCGGTATGAGCTTTATGAAACTCTGTATGGAAGGCTCGACCAGGGGCAGGAACCTCGCCGTCCTGGCATAATACTCGTCTGCGCTAACGTTGAACGATTCCCTCGTCCTTGCCGCTTCGTCTTCCATGATTAGAATTGCATGCGAATGTTAATAACTGAATACAGGGCTCTCACTTGACAAGTCCGAAAACGCTGCGGGCGTTCCTGTCAGCCGCGTCCAGCACATCGTCTGCCGTGACCGACTTTATCTTGGCTATCTTGCCTGCGGAGAAGGCTATGTTCCAGGGATAGTTCTTCTCAGGGTCGAACCCTTTCCTGAGCTTTCCCTCCTCTCCCTTGCCCTTCAGGTACTTGTAAGGCGAGAGGAATGGGGCGTCGGTCTCGAGGAGCATGCTTCCCAACGGAACTACCTTCGCGAGCTTCCTGTGAGCCTTTGAGAACAGTATGTGTGTGGAGAACGAAATGAAGAAGCACTTCCCGATTATCTTCTCGGCAAGCTCCCCGGAGCCAGAATAGCAGTGGAAGACCACGGGCACCTTAGCATCCCTGACCATCTCGAAGCAGTCCTCCTCGGCACCCCAGCTGTGTATCACGAGGGGCCTGCCCAGCTCATGTGCGAGTTCTATGAACTCGCTGAATACTCTCTTCTGATTCTCCCTCTTCTTCTCGTCCTTTTCCCAGTGATAGTCCAAACCGACTTCACCTACGGAGACGATATCAGAAGCATTCTTCCTTATGAGGTCTATGACCTTCTTATGGTCCTTTCCGCCCTCTATCGGATGATAGCCGATTGAAGGGAACAGCCTCTTGTACGATTTGCACAGCTTCAGGGCACGGACGCCCTCGTCGTGCCTTGCAGAGCCCACTATCACCGCGTCCATCTCCTTCTCGCAGACGGACGCTATCCTCTCGCTCTCCCCTTTGAAGTCATCAAAGCACAAGTGCGCGTGTATGTCGATCATGTCATCAGCTATTATGGGTTAACTGTCGATATTATAAAACTTGCAGCCAATCTTGTGCTATGGTAAAAAAATACCAGTTTGAACTTGATATAGAAGGTGAGCCGGCGTCCATCGTCGGCGCAAAACATCTACTTGCCGGATATAAGAGCAAAAACTATAATGTACACGTCTTAAATGGCTCAGCTACAATGGTAGTCAGTGCGAATGAAAACTTCCACAAAGACATTGATTACAGCCATATAAGAATTGGTATAGAAGTCATAGGCGACATTGTCTTAGACCCAGAAGAAGTGCGTGCAGAGATAGACCAATACCTGAGAAATCCGTGTGTATCGGAAGCCTAGACGACCATGTACTTCATGGCATCTTCTACGTCCATGACTTCCTTTACCCTTATACCGGCATCCTTCTCTATGTCGACCTTGACCGGATACGTCTCGGTGGTGCAGAAGTCGACCCATCCTATCTTCTCGCAGTACTCCCGGGTCTTGTACGTGACCTCGGTTGCCTGCGTGAGCGGAACAAGGAAAAGTACCGCGCCGGCTTCCTTGGAGACCACGGCCTTCTCGGTCACAGCGCCCACAGGCCCTATCGTGCCGTCATGGTTAACAGAGCCCGTTATCATGACAGAGTTGTTCACTGTCCTGTTCTGAAGGGCGGCTATCGTCGCTATGGTTATCGCAGCGCCTGCGGACGGGCCGCCTATGACCGAAGCGTTCGCCTGTATGGTGTATATGATGTCGTATTTGGATATGTTTATCCCTGTGATGTTCTCCGCGACCTGGGTGGCCCTCCTTATCGAGTTCTGGGTGTCGACCCAGAAGAGGAGCTTGTCTATGTTCGTCAGCACCCTCCCCGAGCCGGGGAATACCTGAACGTGCATCGTAGTTGTTATGCCATTCTCATCGGTGTCTATGGCAGGTATAATCACAGAGGCGAAGGAAGACACGCTCTCGTTATGAAGCATGTCGTACGTGACGGGCTTCATCAATGCGGAGGAGTCGACGTTCCTGTGGGCCGTGCCGTTGTATATTATGACGGTCTTCTTCGTGAGGCCGTTTCCTATCACCATGCCGCTGAAGAGCGCGACAATTATCATAAGCAGCGCGATTACCTTAGGCTTCCTTGATTTTCTTTCGTGATGCCAATGCCAGTAATCGTTCATCTCATATCCACCGCAACATAAGGATGGCGGGAAAGCACCTCCGGTCGAAAAAGGTACCCGGCTCCGGTTTATCCTTTCGTCCTTCTCCACTCTTGAATCCTGCAAGCATCACTCACAGGGCTTAAGGATGCTCCCGTCAAGGCCTGACCTGTTTCACCATGAAAACGATCCTGC
>CAZGWZ010000066.1:0-6047 GCA_964529545.1 uncultured archaeon | reverse complement strand
CCGTATGCGGCATACGCGAGGGCAAAATGGCCGTGGACCCCGGTTATGACGGCGTCTATGGCAGGCTCTCGTTAGAAGGTAATGCTGAAGTCAGAAAGAACCCGCAGAGCAGTCTTGAAAACTTCATGTAAACTATATGCCGTAGGCGGCCCTCGTTCCCTGTACGTTGACGTTCTTAAGTGCGTTGACAGTGTACCCATATGTGAGCGTCGCTACGATTCTGGCCTGAGACACGAAATTGACGTTTGTTGCGCTCATCTCGCAGGTGACGGTCTGCGATTTCCCCCTCCACATGCTCAGCGTCTGCTCACCGTTGCAGTCAGCGCTTGCTATGTTTATTCCACCAAGGCCTTCGAGTTCCAGTTTTACCGTGTTGCCTTCTATGACACCGCCGCCAGCGTTATCTATTATTATGTTTACGGGGAAGGTGACGCTCTTACTCTCCCTCATGACCCTTATGGGCCCGTCTATCTGTATCTGCACATTCACAGGCGAGTTCGAGCTGCTTATGAGCTCTGACGGGAGCGTCTGGCCCGAGTCCCTGAGTGCTATCATGTCAGGCGTCGGCAGGAGCGTGACGGATTTGGATGTTATCGTCTTATAGTCGTACTGGACTTCAACCCTTGCCTCATATGGTACCTCAAGACCTTTGTCAACTTCCGGGGCGGTGCATTTCCATGTGGCTATGAATTCCTCTCCCTGAGTACCCTTGTCGGGGTTCGGTGCCAGGAGATCCTGGAAGCTGACGGACTGCGTTCTTCCGGGCGTGCACGTCCACTCGCCGAGATAGATGTATGAGTCTCCTTTAGCGTCGAACGAGCCACGATTCTGTATCTTCAGCTGGAAGTTGACGGATTCTCCGGAATATACGTTGTCGAGGTCGGATTGGAACTCGACTATCTGTACGCCGTTCCCGGTGCCGGTCGGGACAGACGTAAGCCCTGGTATTTCTATGCATCCGGACGTGAGAAGAACAATCGATGCAAGCAGTATGACAGGAGCCGCTTTCATAAACTATAATTTGCGGGTAAAGCTTATTAACTTTAACAAAGAGGTAAACGGGTGTTTAGAAGCCCCATTCAGTGGTTCCGACAACGTTTATCGGGACCTTTGCGTCCTGGAAGTATATGTACTCGAGCTTTACCTGAAGGTCCCTCACTTCCCTGAACTCCGGTGGGTCTATGACCTTGAGTCTGCATGTGATTGTCGTCTCCTTTCCGTCCCAAAGGTAAACGATTCTTGGAGAGAATGGAAGGTTTATTCCGCTTGGAAGGTACCTGTAGTTGCCGCCCCACTCCTGTTGTGCCTGACCTGGGCAGTCACCCATTATGACCGTTCCCGCAGGCTCTATGACCTCTATGCCTATCGGGTAGTTGTCGCCTGCTATCTGGCCGCCGCCGCTGTTTGTTATCCTTATCTCAATAGGGAAGTATGGCTGGTCCCATGTGTCGTCCTTGGTCCTAACATAGTTTCCTGCGTTTACGTTGACGTCAAGCGGCCCTGCGCTAACACTCGTTACGCCTGCAGTGACGCTGTCGCCGTTCTGTGCTGCCCTTCTGACCTCATCGCTTGAAAGGAAAGTTATGGACTTCCTTACGTTTGTCTCATATGAATAGAATACCCTTGCAATCGGCTCGTATGTCCTTCTCTCGCCTCTCTGCAGGTCCGGTGCGAGAAGGTCCCAGTCTACCGTTCCTATGCCGCCTTCCGTTCCTCTTTCCTCATCCGCCGGAAGAAGCTCTCCTATTAACTGGTCCGTTCCGAATGCATCCCACTCCTGGGGGGTTATTCCCATGAGGACAGCACCGGCGGAGCCTATGACACCACCCATGTTCTGCACCTCAAGGTGAAGCCTTACAGGGTCGTTTGACTCCAGGCTGGAAAGGCTGGGCTCGAACGTCTTTATCACTATGCCCGCACCGGAGACTCCCGCTCCGCCGCCAAATGGGTTAGATATGCCTGTGCATCCTGACACCAAAAGCACGAACAGCGGTACAGCAAGAATGAACGCAAGACTCTTTCCGGATTTGGACAAAGCCATTATAATCCTTTATTACTTGGTTCGACAACTTTATAAATATTTATGGATTTTCACCCGTTTCCGTGCGTAACGGAGCTTATGCAAGAATCTTCGGGCTTATAGTCAGAAACACGTTCTTTGTAAGCATGTATTCATAGTCCTTGACTGTGACCGTCACCTGCCGCGTCGTCCTCGAGGATACCTTATCCTTTAGCGTTGAAAGGTCTATCCTGCAGAAGTACGGAGAGGACTCCTTTCCTATCAGCCTCACGACTTCTTTGTCCCATTTGTTCTCATTGCCCTTGACACCTTCGCCGTTGGGAGCGAAAAGGCAGGTGATGTCCTCTTCGTTGGCGTCGCCCTTTACGTCAGGGTCAATCGGCTTGAGGTCGTAATTGCTTCCTATGCCTGTAATCTTTATGTTTTTGCCGCTTATCCCAAGGATTCCGTCAGTCTTGGTCTCAAGCCGGCCCGATCCCATGTTCTTCAGCTGGAGCTTGAGTACGGTCCTTGAATCAGGAACGTTTGGGTTGGTGAGGGGGGAGTCACCAGGATTGACGGTGAACACTGGAACTGGCTGCTTGTCCTCCACTGTTATTATCGGTTTTATAGGTCCCTGTCCGAGCGCTATGTAGGATTCTGTTGTCGTGTATGTCCTCTCTATGAGTTCCCTTTGCATCTCGCTCAGGCTCATCAGCGATACTGTGGTTATGCTCGTCGTCGTGTACTTGTATTTGACCGACATCTTCATTCCGTCAGGCGGACAGACCGTCCTTACCTTCACAGGATCCGCCCTGTTCTGGCACACAGACCATATTATTGGAACTATTTCTCCCGGGAGTATCCTTGCTATGTCGCATTCTGTGTCACCCTGAGTTCCAAGTGTCACAGCCCTCTGCTCCGGGCCGCACGTCAGCACCCTTGGAGTGAAGAGCCCCTCACAGTAATCGTAAAGGTCGACGTGCACATTCGGAATGGTCGCATCACCGACGTTCTGTATGTAGGCCACGAGCTTGGATGTCTGGCCTGCGTCTATTTCATCCGGAACGGCTTCAAAGCTCTTTATCACGAGTATGTCGTGCTCGTGCTGGACCACAGTAGGCCCGAATCCCGGAAGGTCGGGAAGACCGGGTATCTGTATGTTCAATATGGGCACAGTGCATCCTGAGCTGAATACCAGCAGAAGAACGATAAGCGGCAGGAACTTCTTCATGATTATTAATGCGCTTGGAACAAATATAAGTTTGCAATCGTTGTATATCTCATGGATATCATCCACGAATACTTCTTGGTTCCCCTTATGAGGAACGGCTGGTTCAATCCCGTGAACAGCCTGGTATATGGCATAGTCCTGATAGCAGGTATATGGGCGGTTTTCAATCTTCTGAAGAAGATCAACGTAAAGGTTGACAGGGGGCTGTTCATAACCATGCTCCCCTTCGTGGCGTTTGCCGGGGTTACAAGATCCCTCAGGGACTACGTATACTTCTCAGCGTCTGATACAGCGGGGTTCCTGTCGACATTCACTTCATACATGCAGGCGATGCAGGAGAGCGCATACGAATACGTCCTTGGAGCGACAGGCATGCCGGCATTGGCATACGCTGACTCTTACATAATAGCATGGTTCCCGACGCCGGGATCTTATTTCATAACGTTCTCAATAGCGATGGCATCGCTCGCACTGGGCCTCTTGGTAAGGCGGTTCTGGAAGGTGGAATGCTGGAAGACCATGTTCGCTGTGGGCTTGGCTGCATTCCTTGTGAATGCATGGATAACGCCTGTGAGCAACATAATACCTCTGATTTACATAGGCTCTGTCGCCATAGGATGGAGCGCAGGGTTCTTCGCTCTTGGATGGGCGAGCGAAAAGGGATACTTGGAAAAGGTGAGCAAGAAGCTTTCAAAGATTTGCAGGGACATGTTCACACCTCTGAACTCTTCGATACTGTCGGTACACATGTTTGACGCAACGGCTACGTTCTTTGCGATAGCATTCTTCAGTACAATGGGAGGGAACGGTTATACGGAGCAGCATTTCCTTTCAAGGTGGATGATGCCGTACCTCGGCCCCCAGGTAATGTTCCTGCTCAAACTGGCGGTGGTGGTGCCTGTTCTATATTTCATAGACAAGTACACGGAGGACAAGGAAATGAACAGGTTCCTGAAGCTCGTGGTTTTCATACTGGGAATAGCACCTGCGGCAAGGAATCTGGTAAGGCTCATGGTAGGAGTTTGAGATTCAGCTCGCAGGCACTTCAGGAGGAGGCTCTTCGACCTTCTCCCTCTTTATGAGACGAGCCAGCTTCTTTAATGCCTTCTCGGGGTCCTCCTTCGAGAGTGTTCCAGCCTCAACAAGCATATCCTTAAGGTCACTGTTGTTGCTGTCAGTCTTTATCTTGCTTGCCAGCAGCCCGACTTCGTTTGACTTGTCGTCGAACCCCGCAATTACGATGTTGTCGCTGTTCATCTTCACGGTGTAGTACCTTATGACTGACACAGACGAGTCTATGTATTCACTGGTCTCTGAGTCCATTTTGTTGTTATATAGAGTCTCGTCGTTTGTGCCTACGAAGTAGAGCACGCCTTCTTCGAGCCTCGCTGCATACGATCCCTCATCGTTTATTATGAAAAGAAGAAGGTTCTTGTCATTCAGTTCTTCCGGCAGATTATTTATACCAGTTTCCTCAGCATCTCCATCCTCGTCATCTCCTATGGTGACGCGATTTATCTGCCAGTCAGTGAGGAAGCTCTCCTCGCACACGTCTGAGAAAGCGAACAATGTGTCCTTTGTTATCCACCTCCTGAACCTGAAGTTGGCGTGGGCCCTTATGTAGAATGTCTTCTCCGGGACGTCAAGGTCTTCTATGGAGCTTGTCATGCAGTATATGGCGCTCCTCTCAAGCGACTTCAGCGAGCTTCCCTTCCACGTTATGTCTACCACCTCGCCCCTCTCATCGAATCCATGCGGTCCGGGGTCAGGATTGCATCTTATATTCTTGGAGTACAGTTCCCTTGGAAGAGAGAGTGTGACATTCGTTCCCGCATCATCCCACAGTATCTGTGAATTCGGCCCCTCCGCTGATGTCATGTTGAATCCGATGTAGAATTGCCTGTTCTCTCCTGCTATTATAGGCTGGTCGAACGACCCTATCGAAAGCTTAACGGGTGAGGTTGATATATGAGATCCGACTTTCGTGAAAATTAGCGTACCGGCGGATGTCCTTTCCTGCCATTCCCTCTGGCTTATTATCTCTACCGGCACCCACGAATCCACGGTGTAATCATACTCCACGCTAAGGTTTATGGGTATGTACTCGTTCCTCAGAGAAAGGTGTGAGCCGGTGTCCTTATTCGCTTTTTGTACCTTCACTATCTCCTCACAGTTGCCCGCGTCTATCATGAACAGGAGAGGCACGATGTATCCGGGTGCCATGACCTTGAACTCTGTGACGTTTTTACTGTCGTAAACTGTGTCTTCCTTTATTATGACGTTTCCTATAGGCTCGTCGAGGAGTTCGCGTCCCACAATCACTATGTTCTCGAGTTTGGTCGGTATACCGATCTCCACCTTTACGTCCCGGCCGTCAACGGGTCCGACGTTCTTGATGTTGAAAGTACTCATGGATTGAGTTCCCGGATATATGGGCGGGACCATGAACTGCTCTATCTCTACTCCATACGCTCCCGTGAGGCCTGTCGGGTTCTGTTCATAACTCCCATCAATTATCTGCTGCGCGTACCCTATCGGGTTTATGAGCATGTTGAATGTGTTTCCAAACGTTCCCCAGATTGTTCCGAGGCCTGCGCTCATGGGCTCTGCGAAGCTCGTCATCGTGTTGTGTACGGTCGGCCACCACGCACCGAAGAATCCCTGGCCGACTATCTGCTCTCCCGGGCCTGTCGCGAACAGGAAGAAGACCATTATGAGCATGATGGAGCCTGTGTACGGCCTGACGTTGGCTGGTGACATGATGCCGCCAACAGCTGAGACGAGCCAGAACGGGAAGAACACGTTGCCTGCGAT
>CAZGWZ010000065.1:0-6065 GCA_964529545.1 uncultured archaeon | reverse complement strand
ATGCTTAGCAGCCTGGAAGAGAGGCTGGTCTTGTCCGTGCTCCCCCTTCCGACGTAAATGTTCCTCACGTTTCCTCTCTTGTCCCTGACGCTCTTGTAGACGTATGGCCCGTAGACCTTCCCGTTCTTTTTTATGTATCTCTTGTAAGCCATAGAAATCCACTGCCACCCAACAGGTAGTTAATTATTGTCTCCGAAAGGATAAAAATGTATTGCAACGCACCGTGAACATGTAATGTAAAAACTCTGTATGATAGCGTTTTTGATATAGTGCCGTCGACTATGCGTTTCAGGCCGCTTCTTAGTCCTCTACCCTGGGTGCCAGTATGAACTTCAGGCTGACCTTGTCGACATCCACGAAGCCGAGCCTCATGGGATAGTCCGTGCCGAACTCAAGGACCGCCCTGTCGGATATCTTCGAGGCCTTTATCATCTTCTTTAGGTACTCCAGAGGATACCTTGCCCGAAGGCTTCCCTGTGCCTGCATGTTCAGCCCGTCCTGTCCGTTCTTGAGCTCGAGCTCGGCAGATGACGTGTCGCCCTTGGTGGAAAGCTTGAATGAGTCCGGAGCTGCCTGCATGACAAGCGAGTCTGCTATTATGTCGGCGTCTGCGATGCCCTCCTCGAGGACCGCTGACTTCATTTCCACTCTTGCCGGGAACTTGAGCTGGTCTATAGGAGGCTTCTCGGTTTTTAGGTCAAGAAGCGATAGCTTGAACTTCCTCACTCCATTCCCCTCGAGGTTTATGTTGACCCTGTTGTCCTTGTCTGACTGTATGACGACCTTGTCCGTGGACTTTATCCTCTTTATGACGCTCACAAGGGATGACATGTTGAGGCCTATCTCGGTGGGCTCGCCCGGACTGAACTCCTCGAAAGCAGAGCTTGGTATGCTGAAGTCGACGACCGCTACCATTGTCCTGTCGGGACAAAGAAGCGAGAGGCCGTTCTGGTCTATCTTGAACACGCCTTCGTCTATTATCTCCGCTATTATCGGGATGCTCTTCTTAAGAAGCTCCGAATTCTCTTCGTTAAGTACCATCTTGAACATCTTCAACACACCTCGTCTCTTTTCACAACTGTTTCAGCGAATCATCCCAGAGGCCGCTCACCTTTCTCCACATCTCTACGTCGGCGCCTGTGAAATCCTGCAGCACCTCGCCCTGGAGCTCTATGCCTCCCTCGGCCGGCGCTGCCCTGCCAAACACCCTTACCAACTGACCCTGGGAAGTGTCCTTTGGCTCGTCGAATGTCACGTCGATTTTCCCTGTACCGTCATCCATCGCGACTATGCCGCCCTTGGAATCGACTACAGTGCCGACGACGCACACCCTCCCGTCTTCCGGGACTATGTCCTTTATCATCTTTTCTCTGGCCGGAACTCTTTGGGTCGAAGGCATAACAAAATAAAACTCTCAAGTTTTAAAAGCTTTTTTCAGAGCCCACGATTTTCCTATGACCCTTGACCCGACCTTTATGACGAACATGAGGAAAACGACGAGGAAGAGCCAGTTCGTGAGGCCGAAGGGGACTGTGAGTATGTCTGCAACGAATCCCGTTATGAAACCTCCGATGATGCTGAAGATGTGGGGCTGCCTGCCGTATGGGCACAGCGTGTCCATGCTGCATATGAGGCCTGATGTTATGATGGTGAGAGTTACCGGGAAGAACGCGTCCGTGAACATGAACGTCATTATACCTCCCATTAGGAGCACCCCGGAAATGAATCCTGAGAGCGCGTCCGCCCAGTTCATTATCTCCCCGAGGTCCATCAGCGAGCCCATGATTCATTCTTCCAAAAACAGCAATTAAAAGCTATCGGCCTATCTTTCGTATGTCCACGTATTCCTTTGCTATGAACTTCATGTCACGTCCTATCTCGAGCCACGCCCATGCCCATACTATGGCCTCGAACGCCCTTACGGGGTCTCCCTGCTTCCTGAAGTGGGCGGAGTCCTCCACGTACGCTTTTATGTTCCTGAGCATCTCCTTTCCCTTGGTGCCGTAAGTCTCGACGTTCTCCAGCTCCGAATTTATCTTCTTGGTCCACTTTTCCGTCTCTTCCCTGAGCGACTCCTCGACCGTCATGAAAAACACCGCATCTTATTACTTTTAAATTATCCTATTAAAGATAAAATATGTTCGGCCTCGATTTGGACATAGGCTCCATGCTAAGCGGGTTCACGTCAGACCCGAACCTGTTCATATTCCTGGCGCTCTTCTTCGTCTTCATACTGCTCGCATACAAGGTCGTCAAGATCCTCGTGAGGGCGCTCATAATAGCGGTCATAGCAGGGCTGTTCCCCATATTCGCCAACATGTATCTGGGTTTCAGCTTCGACATAACGCTTGGAAGCCTCCTGAGGTTTGCCATGATGGGTGCGGAGATATACTTCGTTTATCACATAATCGTGAGTTTCGGCAAGATTGCCGAATTCGTCATGAAGCCCTTCGGCGGAAGGAAGGTGAAGAAGGTCGAGAAAGTTATAATAGTAGAGAAGGGCAAGGATAAGCATGACAAAAAAGAAGACTGAAGACAAATCGAGAATAAAGGTCGCTAAGAACCCGAAGATGGTCGTGACAGAGAGTTCGGACTACAAAGTCGCCTATGCAAGCGGTGTATTCGGAGGCCTCGACCCAAATGACGGGAGGATAATATTCTTCCTTGACAGGTTAAAGCCCAAGATAAAGCCAGGCGGCAAGGGCGCGATGGACCTTGACAGGGTCGAAAGGGAGCTCCAGGTGGAGGTTCACATGTCGCCGCACCAGTTCCTTGCAGTCGCCAAGTGGATGGCAGACCACGCCAACAGGTACGGCAAGAAAGTGAAGAAGGAGCATAAGGGCGACTCTGCGGGAACCTCGTACATAGGCTGAATCAGAGTCCGCTGACATCTTCTGGATCCAGTATCACAAGGCCGAAGAGCTTCTGGTCGTCATAAATCCTTGGGCAGGCGGTATTGACTATGACCTCGAATCCCATGCCCATCAGCTTATCTGGCGAAAGCATGTCAGCCGATATTACGACAGCTTCCTTTCCCTTGGATGATATAATCTTCTTCAGCTTCAATGCAGACTCTGTGTTTCGCTGGCCAGGCTTGACTGAAACGAAGACCGCGAACCTCTTCATGCCGCGCGCCTTCTCTATCCTGAGGGCGCGCTTCACCTCGGCCTTTTGCTGGTCGGTCCTGAGAAGCTCGAGCCTGCCGCTCTCGGCGTTAAGGTAGAGAACAGGTTTTGACGTGGCCCTCAGGAGCCCCTCAGAGTGGAAATTTCCGGATCCTATGAATATTAAGCAGTCAACCTTGCCCTCTATGGATGTCGCATTCGAGAAATCGCAACCCAGCACCTGGCCTGCCCTGAGATTTCCTGTCGTACCTATGAACGCTTTGATGCCGGACTTGTCGAGCGCGTCCTTCAGGGAAACCAGAGAGTCCGCATACTGTATGGTCGAGAGGAGCCCTGCGCTCCTGTAGCCGCTGAGCATTCCTGAATTCTTCCTGAATATCTTGACAGCGTCAAATTGAACCTTCCACGCGTCATAAACAACGGGTACCTTGGGCTTTATGCCGAAATCGCTGTGGCCTATGTGCAGGACGGCATCGCAGCCGAGATCCCTTGCCTCCGTGTCCCGTATGTCGCATGCCCCAAAGCACGGCTCGACACTGAGTATTACCTCGAAGCCTTCCTTCTCAAGCTCGCTGACAATCACGCTGTGCCGGGTCCTGAGCCCTTCAGGTATCTGAAGGAGCACCCTCCCTGCTCCCAGCTTCTTCAGTTCCTCTATGCTTCCATTTCCTATCATACGTGTAACACTTGTTTTTCGTAAATAAGTCTTTCGTTTGCCTGTCATTTCGATGATAGTCGTTTTTCAAAGTATATATTTAAAAGGAATGAGCGGACAAACTGTTAGAATATGGTAAACGGAAACGGTAAACCTATGAAGTCCAAGCTGTCCGGGTTTCACCAGATGAGCGCTGACGAGAAGCTTGAGCTCATACGCAAGTTCTCAGACGTAAGCGAAGAAGAGGCGGATATCCTCAGAAAGACAGGCGCACTTGACCTGCGGTCTGCTGAGATGATGATAGAAAACGTCATAGGCACGACAGAGTATCCCGTCGGCATAGCCACCAACTTCCTCATAAACGGAAGGGACTACCTCGTTCCTATGTCACTGGAGGAGCCGAGCGTGGTCGCCGCCGCATCGCATGCAGCGAAGCTCGCAAGGCCGAGAGGGGGATTCACGGCGACCTCCGACGAGCCAGTCATGATAGGTCAGATACAGCTGGTCGGGGTAAAGGACATACCGAAGGCAAAAGAGAAGATAATGCTCAACAAGGAGAAGATTTTTGATATCGCGAACAAGTGCGACTCGGTCCTGGTCAAGTTCGGCGGAGGCGTGAGGGACATCGAGGCGCGCGAGATAAAGACAGCACGCGGGGACATGCTGATAGTCCATCTCATAGTTGACGTAAGGGACGCCATGGGAGCAAACGCCGTCAACACGATGTCCGAGAGGATAGCACCGCTACTAGAGGAGATCACCGGCGGCGAGGCGAGGCTGAGGATAATAACGAACCTCGCGGACAGGAGGGTGGCAAGGTCCAAGGCCGTCTGGGGAAAGGACGAACTGGGCGAAGATGTGATAGAGAGGATTCTTGACGCCTACGAGTTCGCGGCAAACGACCAGTACAGGTGCACCACGCACAACAAGGGTATAATGAACGGCATAGACGCCGTGGTCCTTGCGACCGCTAACGATTTCAGGGCGATAGAGGCAGGCGCCCATTCATACGCTGCAATGGACGGCAGTTACAGGCCGCTGACCAAATACTACAAGGATGAGGATGGTAACCTCGTCGGTGAGATCGGGCTTCCCCTGGCGCTCGGCCTTGTGGGAGGCGCGACGAAGACGCACCCGGTTGCAAGGATAGCCGTCAAGATTCTGGGCGTGAAGACCACAAAGGAGTTCGCAGAGGTCGTGGCAAGCGTGGGCCTCGCGCAGAACTTCGCAGCCATGAGGGCGCTCGCAAACGAAGGGATACAGCAAGGCCATATGAGACTTCATTCGAGGAACATAGCGATTACGGCAGGCGCGACGCCTGAAGAGGCGGAGGTAATATCAAAGAAGATGATAGAAGAGAAGAACATAAACGTCAGCCGCGCAAAGGAGATGCTCGAAGAGATGAAAGGCGAGTAAATCCTGTGAATTATTTTAAGCAGTTACACAAGAATTAATCAGGTGTTTTTCATGAAGCCGATGCTTCTAATAAATCTCAAGACGTACGAGCAGGGAACCGGAAAGAGCGCAGTCAAGCTAGCAAAGGTCGCGGAGAGGATTGCAAAGAAGACCAGGGAGAACATAGTGCTCTCGGTACAGCCTACTGACCTGAAGGCAGTTTCTGACGCAGTCTCCATACCTGTGTATGCACAGCACATAGACCCCATAAAGCCCGGTTCGCACACGGGCTGGATACTTCCGCAGGCCGTCAAAGCGGCGGGCGCCAAAGGCACCCTGATGAACCATTCAGAGCACAACATAGACACCGGAAAGGTTGGTGAATGCGTGAAGGCGTGCAAGGAACTGGGACTCGTCTCGGTGTGCTGCGCCGCAACTCCCCTTAAAGCTGCTGAGATTGCCAAGTTCTGTCCCGACTTCATCGCGATAGAGCCCCCCGAGCTGATAGGAGGAAAGGTCTCCGTATCCACGGCGAACCCTAAAATCATAGGAGACACGGTAGAGGCCGTGAAGAGGGTCGATGATGGCATCATGGTACTATGCGGTGCAGGCGTTCACTGCGCAGAGGACGTGTCAAAGTCTATAGAGCTCGGTGCTTCAGGCGTCCTCGTGGCATCGGCAATAGTAAAATCTAAGACGCCCGGCAAGGTTATAGAAGACCTCATAAGCGGGTTTTTGGCATGATAGAGAACTGGCTCAACGCACCCGAGAGGATGAAATGGGTCAGGAGTCCGGAGAAGAGACCTTCCGGTTGTGTTTTCTGCAAGATTGCAAAGGGTGACAGGAAGGTCGAGTCGCTCGTGCTTCACAAGGGGGAGAACTTCATGGTA
>CAZGWZ010000064.1:0-6252 GCA_964529545.1 uncultured archaeon | reverse complement strand
ACGGCGGTGCCAGTGATTATGACGTGAAGTGCCTTGACTACAGGGCTAGGTTCTATTGCGCAAGCGATACGAACGGAACAGTTCCTGCGGTTTCGGTTTCCGTCGCCACCCTGAAGGATGAATACGAAATCAATGAGCCGATCATGCTTACAGACCCGCCGGGTGATGATTCAAGAAGCATGGTAATGACATTGAACAGGGACGGGAATGCCTATTTATCTTCGGATATGCTGGGAAATCTGGGTTTAGGCGATACAGAACCCATGATTTTGACTTTCGATGAGAGAAACGGATACGTCAGCGTCGGCACAATCGGCTCCAAGGAAACAGTGCTGGGTGCTGAGGCAGAGATGAATTATGAAGGTGCTGCCAGAGGTTATATAATCGAATTCAAGACTCCGCCGTCCCTGGAGAAGAAAGCCGAGCTTGAGGAGGAGTCGAACGCAAACCAAGAATACATAGACAAAAGCTTCTTCCTCGACCCGATATCGCTCTATAAGAGGTTCTTCTCTTTGCTTCCAGCCGGAGTGCCTCAGATGATAGAACAGCATTCCAGAGAGCTCGACACGGAACATACTGTATTGAAGAGCAGAATACTTGAAAGGATCAATAAACGTGGGTTTTCTGATGGCATTACAGGCAATGTCGTCGGCACAGGCGCTGCAGAAAGCGAGATAGAGTTGTTGGGGGAGTACAAGAATGCGTTTAACGGGATAGCTCTTAATATCTCCGAAGAGGAAGCCAAGGAGATTGAGGCTCTGGACGGCGTGAAGAGGGTATATCCAAATTTGGTGGTGCATGCAGACCTGATGGATTCTGTCCCTGCGATAGGCGCTGATTCTTTATGGCAGGTCGTCATCGGCGGGGAGACCCTGACCGGAAAAGGCGTAACAGTCGCTATAATCGATACTGGTATAGACTATACACATCCGGACCTCGGTGGATGCTTGGGCAGCGGCTGCAAGGTCGTTGGCGGGTATGATTTCGTGAATGATGATTACGATCCGATGGACGATCATGGACACGGGACGCATTGTGCCGGCATCGTGGCAGGCAAAAATCAGAAGATGAATGGCGTGGCGCCGGATGCAAATCTGTACGCATACAAGGTATTGAACAGCGGGGGGAGCGGCAATTTTGACGATATAATCGAAGCGATAGAAAGGTCAGTAGACCCCAACCAGGACGGGGATTTCTCGGATCATGTCGATGTCGTCAGCATGAGCCTTGGAGCCCTCTGCTTTGGTTACGATGATAACTGCGGACCCGACGATCCAATGTCGAAAGCAGTTGACAATGCCGCAGACTTGGGTATCGTCATGGTTATAGCTGCCGGGAATTCGGGTCCATGGGACAGCACGATAGGCAGTCCCGGGACGGCACGAAAAGCGATTACCGTCGGAGCGACATACAAAAAGGATTACGAGGGGGATTACTGGTTGGACGAGAATCCGAGGCAGAACCAGATAACCTCATTCAGTTCAAGAGGGCCGGTGGTAATCGGTAGCGAAACTATAATAAAGCCTGACATCGTGGCCCCGGGCGCGATTATATGCTCAGCCCAGTGGAAAGACGCCTTTGAGGCGGACGGCGCTGAGAATTGCCTGGATGATGAGCATGTTGGCATATCAGGTACATCCATGGCAACGCCGCATGTCGCCGGGGTTGCAGCGCTGATGAAACATGCCCATCCAGACTGGACCCCATATCAAGTCAAGGACAATATGAAAGCGACTGCGGTAGACCTCATGCTTGACGATAATACCCAAGGAGCGGGTCTAATAAATCCAATCGGAGCCGTCCAGATAGGCACCGGTCCGCTGATCGAGCCCTATAGCAAGATAATAAGCATAACCCCCACGGTTAACGAAACCACCAAAGTAGAATCGTTCAAGTTGATAAACATGCTTCCAGGAGCCTCGCAATTCTACCTTGACGCGGAGATCGGCCAGCCTGGAATCTCGCTTTCTTTAAGCCGCAGTGATATCGTCGTGGAAGGCTACGAAGAAGAGACATTCGAGCTTGAGGTGACAGTAGACATCGACGCTCTTCATAATGGTGTTTACTATACGGGATATATAACCGCCATCTCCTCTGATCGCGAACTTAAGGTTCCCGTCTACATCTACATGGAGGACAGTCTGGCAGCGAACAAAGACGAGATAGACTTGGGGCTTGATTTGCCCGGCAATTCCACATGGGAAAAGAGATTCGACGTTGAACTGAGCAATCTGAGGGAGGATGCTTCCCAGACCTATGACGTGAGGGTGGAATGCAACTTCCGTAAGTATCGTAACTGGCAGTTTGCATGGTATGAAGACACCGAAGTTAACCTCTCCGGATCCTTCACACCCTCGGATACTAGACTGGTCTTTGCGCCACGTGAGAATAAGACATTGGAGATAACGGCATCCATAGATAACGATGAGATACGCAATGGGATTTACTTAGGGAATATAATCCTCGAGTCCGATATGAACACCATTGAGATACCATTCAGCTTCGTGAAATACTATGAGTTCATTCTGGATTTCGATGATATGGGCGGAAGGGACAGAGTCGCATTTGGCCGTCTTCTGAAAGGCGATTTGGAGTTAGACCTGAGTCCCGTCTTGGTAAGAAGATCCCTTCCGGTCACTTTCTATCTTGACGAAAACGGGGCCTATGACTTGATATTATTTGGTGGCAGGGACCACATTCCGACAGATTTCATTGAATCCGGACTCGAGGTTTCAGATTCCCTTGAATACACCGCAAGCTTCGAGGACGCGGATAACGAGCTGATTCTAGGTCAGCTTTTCGATCATAACGGGAATCCTCTGGAGTATGTCAGCGCGATTCAGGGCTTTGACAATGAAGCAAGCGGTTTCTGGGGAACTTGGTATTCAGGCTTAGTTCCAGGCACTATCTTAAGGAGGTTCACAGACCTTCCGGAGAATTATCTTTACAGGTTCATATTTTCAGATGAATGCAGAGTTCCGGAATCCCACACGATCCAAAGGAAGATTTCCGGCCTTAACGAGAGTTACACAATCAAAAACAGCCCGGAGGATTATGCTGCTGTCGAAGTTAATTATGTTTCTCCCGTATCGGAGAGCATAATCCCGGCTCATTCCTGTCAGTTAGGTTCTCTGGGGATGTTATGCTATGACAAGCGCTATGTGTTAGATTCTGGGTCTTCGAAGAAATCATATCTGTCGAATACGGACGAGACGACCTCCACGTTCTATGAGACGTCCTCCCTTGCTGACAGTGAAACCATGGATGAGATGCACAAGTCTCCGCAGCTTGAGGTTATAAATGGGAGCCTGAGGAAGAGCATCTTCGATTTCTATGGCGGCGAGACCCTCGAGGTCACACCGGATAGGGACGTGTATGTCGGTTTGGGCCCGGAGCTATGGATGGGAATACTCACGGCCGTGGATAAGTACGTGACGATAAGAACCAAGAATTCACGCGGTTGGAACTGGTATTTCATGACGCAGGACTTTTCAGTCTCCAGTCATGATGACATGCCTTACACGCTGCACTCTGCCGACGGCAGCCTTGTCGAGGATGGGCTATTATACGGGGGCAGGCTCAACACGTTTACCAGCCCCAAGCTAATAATCCTTCCTTCCCCAGGAAAGTACACGTTCAGCCTTGCAAGGGATTACATGATTGCAAATAACATATATTACGGCGACGTCAGCCTGACTTTTGACTCCACACAGGCCGACAACGGCCCGCCATATCTGGGTTCCATGAATGTCCTGTGCGATGGAGTGCCTTGCGATGCGGTAACATCTGACACTCTGAACAAGATAACATTCACAGCGGACCCGAATGGTGGCGTCATCAACTCAGCGAAGCTTTTCTACTCGTCGGGTGCGGATTCCTGGAGCGAGATTCATTTAAGCTCTTCTGGACGTGATTACGAGGCGGCCCTTCCATCTCTTGCACCGGGAAATGTGACCTTCAGGATAGAGGTTACCGATAATTACGGCAACAAGCTCGAGTACGATTTCTCAATGCCTTCATCCGGGGATTATGTAGTGAGGCCGCAGTCCAAGCTCGTGAACAACGGCAGCACCGTGGCAACAGGCAGACTCTCCATGTACCTTGATAAGATGCGTGAGAACAGATGGGTGACGGCACGTACCGTGAGCGATGAACAAGTCAGCATCCCCGCAGGCGGACTGTTGAAGCTTGACGTGGGCTCTCCATATGGATGGAATCTCAAGAATGTCACGGCACAGACACCGGGAGATTACCGTGTCAGGGCAATCTTCGAATCAGGCAACTATTCTAGGGAAGCGTACTGGGAGTTCGCTGTCAACTGATCGCATACGGATGCAGTGGAGCGTCTGCGCATTCTGTTATAAGGGTCTTCATCTAAAGCGCTGATCCCCGCTCCCCGTAGTTCTTCTGGATGAAATCTATTACATCTTCTACCTCTACGGGAAGGTGCGAGAAGTCGTTTGATATGGTCTCGACGGTCCTCGGGTTATAGACGTCTATGCCCTCGTGCTTTTTCATGTATTTTTCTATCTGAGCCCTGATATCTTCGTTTATCATATTTGGCTTTTGTGAAAAAGTTTTTTAAATCTAGCGCCTGATGCCTTTGAGGAATTCCTCTATGCGTCTCTTGGCATCGTCTGTGCTGTCATACATCACGACTTCAACGTTTGGCATCGCCGCCTTGCTGAGACCTCTTATCATGCCGCTCATCTCGAAGCCTTCGCTCGGATTGAAGAGCAGCAGTATAGGTATCTCATTCTGACCCATCTTCGGTCTCAGGTATGCGTGGGCTATCTCTATCCCCGTCCCTATGCTCGGTATGGTCACGTCGAATATGGCGGCGTCTATGTCTGAGGCTATGCCTTCGACTATCCTGTCCCTTGCGAACGCCGTCCTCTCGGGTCCTTTTGTGGGCAGCCGGCCGAAAGCATCTTCGAGCATCACGACGGCCTCTTCATAAGTCGAAGCAGATGTGTGCTCTGTAACTACTGCATGACCTCCCGCCTTTATGGCATCTATGAGCTTCCGATTGAAACCCGCTCTTGTCCTCCTGTCACCCCTTCCCTGTATCGCGGCGCCGTAGAAAATCTTCATGTTGATGAATTGCCCGGCAAAATTAAATAGTTTTAAATCAGTCCCGTTACAATAACATATGGACACCATCATAGTCCTTGACTTCGGAGGCCAGTACACCCACCTCATATCGAGGAGGGTGAGGGACATGGACGTCTTCTCGAAGGTGCTTCCCCCTGAGACCGGCGCTTCTGAGATAAGAAAGATTGAGGGGCTGAGGGGCGTGATATTCTCAGGCGGCGCGGCATCCGTCTACGACAATGATTCGCCCAAATGCGAGAAGGCCATGCTGGACATCGGCGTCCCGATACTGGGCATATGCTACGGCCACCAGATAATATCGCTTCTTGATGACGGGAAGGTGTCTTCAGGAAAGAAGGGCGAGTACGGAATAACTGAGCTCTCAATAAGGAAGAAGAGCAGCATACTAAAGGGCCTTTCCGGGAAGATGAACGTCTGGATGAACCACCGGGACATAGTTGAGAAGCTACCGTCAGGATATGACGTGGTGGCGTCCACGAAGAACTCCCCTGTCGCTGTGTTCGAGAACACTAAGAAGAGGATATACGGAGTCCAGTTCCATCCGGAGGTGACGCACACGGAGAAGGGCAAGGTTATACTCCAGAACTTCGTGACAGGCATATGCGGTGCCAGGAAGGAGTGGACCTCGGAGCTCTTCGTAGAGAGTGTGGTGAGCGAGGCAAAGGAAATTATGGGTGAAAGCAATGCTGTGATAGGCCTCTCCGGAGGCGTCGATTCTTCCGTTGCCGCTGTTCTTATGAGCAAGGCCATAGGCAAGAACCTGACAGCCGTTTATGTCGATACAGGTCTCATGCGCTACAAGGAGACCGAGTTCATAGAAAGGATATTCAAGGGTTACGATCTGGACCTGAGGATAGTCAGGGCCCGGGACAGGTTCTTCAGGGAGCTGAAGGGCGTCACGGAGCCTGAGAAGAAGAGGAAGGTCATAGGAAAGACCTTCATAGACGTCTTCGACGGGATCGCAGACGATGTTGGGGCCAAGTTCCTTATTCAGGGGACCATATACTCCGACAGGATAGAGAGCGGCCATTCGAAGCATTCTTCCACCATAAAGTCCCACCACAACGTGGGCGGGCTTCCAAAGGACATGAAGATGAAGGTCTACGAGCCTCTGAGGAACATATACAAGGACGAGGT
>CAZGWZ010000063.1:0-6405 GCA_964529545.1 uncultured archaeon | reverse complement strand
GAAGAAGGTGGGCTTTTCCGGAAAGGTCTATACCGTCGATGCCACAGGCATATCTATAAAGCTTCTGGGAAGGAATGTTCCAAACACGCCCATGATAGGCGCACTCATAAAGGTCACGGGCGTCATAGAGATGAAGTACATAACCCAGAAGGTGGAAGCGATGTTCCTCAAGAAGATAGGCCGCGAGAAGACTGATGCCAACATCCAGGCTATAAGGGATGCATACGAAGAGGTGAAGGGATGACTTCGGCAAAGGCAGAATACCCTACCAAGGAGCAGCTCAAGAGGCAGTGCGGCTGGAAGGAGATACCGATAGGCGGGGTCATAACAAGGGCGGCATCGGCGCTTGATAACAAGACGGGCTCATGGAGGGCTTTCAGGCCTGTGATAGACGAGAGCAAGTGCATACACTGCTCGTTCTGCATATCCAACTGCCCGGACAACGCGATAACCTTCAAGGACGGCAAGAGACAGCCGGTCGACCTGGACTACTGCAAGGGCTGCGGCATATGCTCAAGCATATGTCCTGTGAAGTGCATAAAGATGGAAGAGGAGACCAAGTTCAAAAAGTGATAATCATGGTGACAGCAAAGCACAAGGTGATGCCGCTGACAGGGAACTATGCGGTAGCTCATGCCATGAGGCAGATAAACCCAGAGGTCGTTGCAGCATACCCGATAACACCGCAGTCGTCCATCGTAGAGACTTTCTCCAAGTTCGTTGCAGACGGATTGGTAGACACTGAGATGGTGAGGGTGGAGTCGGAGCATTCGGCCATGTCCGCATGCGTCGGCGCGTCCATGGCGGGCGTCAGGACCATGACTGCCACATGCTCAGCGGGCCTCGCGCTCATGTACGAGATAATAGGCGTCGCGTCAGGTCTGAGATGCCCGATAGTCATGCCTGTTGCAAACAGAGCCATATCAGCACCCATAAACATACACTGCGACCACTCCGACAGCGTCGGCGCAAGGGATCTCGGCTGGATTCAGATTTATAACGAGAACGCCCAGGAGGCATACGAGAACGTGTTCCTGGCGCTCAGGCTTGCTGAGCACAAGGACGTCCAGCTTCCCGTGATGGTGTGCGAGGACGGCTTCATAACGTCGCACTGCACCCAGAACGTCAAGATATACGATGATGATGTCATAAAGGGGTTCATCGGCGAGAGGAAGCCTGAGTTCGCTCTCCTCGACCTCAAGAACCCGATAACCATTGGCGCAATAGAGCTCCAGGACTACTACTTCGAGACCAAGAGACAGCAGGAGGAAGCGATGAAGAATGCCCTCAAGGTCTACCTCGATGTCGGAAGGGAGCTTTCGAAGGTGACCGGGAGTGACTACGGATACTTCCACGAGTACAAGGCGAGCGATGCTGACGCCATAATAGTCGTCATGAGCTCGACCGCAGGAACCGCGAGGAATGTCGTGGACAAGATGAGGGCCGAGGGCAAGAAGGTGGGCCTGCTTAAGGTCAGGCTCTTCAGGCCGTTCCCATACGATGCAATAGCAAAGGCGCTTTCGGGGAAGAGGGTGGTCGGCGTTCTTGACAGGTCCATGTCATTTGGAGCTAACGCCCCTCTTTATGGGGAGATAAAGAATTCCCTTTTCGATTCGGCGAAGAAGCCGAAGCTTCAGAGCTACGTGTTCGGCCTCGGCGGAAGGGACATACTTGAGAGCAACATCGAACACGTCTTCAACCAGCTGCTTTCCGGCAAGGTCTCAGGCGAGACCAGGTACATAGGCCTCAGGGAGGGCGGTTCATAATGGATCCGAAGACACTTGCGAAGAAGCTTACGGAGACTTCCAAGTTCACGGCAGGCCACAGGATGTGCGGCGGCTGCGCAGCACCCATAATAGTGAAGAGCATACTCGCATCCACGGACAATCCGATAGTGGTTGCAAATGCTACGGGCTGCCTTGAGGTCGCCAGCACGATTTATCCTTACAGCAGCTGGAACGTGCCGTGGATACACTCAGCATTCGAGAATGCGCCGGCAACGATATCGGGCGTCGTGGCCGCATATGAGGCCCTGAAGAAAAAGGGCAGGATGAAGCAGGAGGTCAAGTTCATAGCATTCGGCGGCGACGGCAGCAGCTACGACATAGGCTTCCAGTCGCTCTCGGGTGCCCTTGAGAGGGGTCATGATTTCGTTTACGTGTGCTACGACAACGAGGGTTACATGAACACGGGAGGGCAGAGGTCGAGTGCCACTCCTTTCGGCGCTTCGGCGACAACTGACCCTGCCGGAAAGAAGAGGCCGGGCAAGCAGGAGTTCAAGAAGAACCTCACGCAGGCCGCTGCAGCCCACGGGATACCATACGTCGCTCAGGCGTCAGTGAGCAATCTCACAGACCTTACGATGAAGGCGGAGAAGGCCTTCAAGGCCAAGGGGCCCGCAGTCCTTGTCGTGCTCTCGACGTGCCCGACCCTTTGGGGAACGCCTCCTGCGAAGACGATAGAGATGGCGAAGATGGCTGTGGACAGCAACTTCTGGCCCCTATACGAGATAGAGGACGGGAAGTACAAGCTCAACTACAAGCCGTTCAAGAAGATTCCCGTGGAAGAGTACATGAAGCCTCAGAGGAGGTTCAGGCACGTGTTCATGCCAGGCAACGACCACATGATAGCCAAGATACAGAAGCGCGTTGACGACGAGTGGGACAGGCTCCTTGCGCTCTGCGGCGAGAAGCAGCGACTTTCTAAATAATAAATCCATGACGGTAACTATTATAATGGGCCGAAGCATTTTATGGTTCTTCTTCGTAGCGCTTATCTTGATTCCTTATGCCGTCGCGGTCGAGCATTCCGTCTACCATGGATTCGCCGAGCCCACAGCAGGCTTTCATGTATCCGCTGAAGAGATTATCTTCGATGGCAGCGGTCATAAGAATCTCTCGGTTTTGGCTGATGACGATGCCGTCTACATGTATGCATATGTCAGCTTAGGCGGCAGCACATGGAAGCAGATTGAACTGGACGGTACCGGTCTCGGCAAGAGCTGGTTATCCGGAAATGCCAAAGGAGAGGCGTCTTTCAATCCATCGGATTTCGGTCATATCAGGAGTGGAGAGCAAGTCGATAACAACTTCGTTGTCGTCTATTCATGCTCGAGGTCACAGAACGCGTGGGACTGCCATGACGGCTGGCAGATAATGAGGTTCACTATGAGCAATCTTACATCTCAAGCACCCGTTGGGGCGCCCCTCGCGTTCCCGGGAGCTGAGGGATACGGTTCCCATACAAGAGGAGCATACTCCGGAAGCGACACGCCTGCTATACTGACGGTCGACACTCTTGAGGCTGGAAGCATGCAGACGGGAGAGACCTCGGGTTCGTTCGAATGGGCGATTAAGAGACCATATCCAAGAATAATAGTCTTCAGCGTCGGAGGCGACATAGACTACAGGGAGATAAACGACTACCTCAGCGTGTCGGAGCCCTATGTGACCATATTCGGTCAGACTGCTCCATGGCCAGGTATAATACTTCACGGCGTAGACCTCACAGTAATAGACGATGCTAACGATGTCGTCATACAGCATATAAAATCAAGACCGGGAGACTGGGGAGAATACGACGATTTAATAACAAGAGATGCGTTCTCAATTCAGAGCTATAATGTTATTCTAGATCATTGTTCTGCATCATTCGCGACGGATGAGGTGATAGCCCTTTCACCAGGCTCGCATGACGTCACGGTGTCAAACTGCATTGCGTCTCATCCTTTCGACGAGACCGGCGAGACGCAGAAGGGCGTTTACGTTGACGGCGATTACAACCTGAGCTATGTCAAGAGCCTCATAGCGTACAACAGGGACAGGAGCCCTTCAATCAGATCGACCTATTATGCGGGCATAAACAACATGAACTACATCCCCGTCAACTTCATCGCATCGCCGAGGATAAGGAAGAGCCCCGACAGGCCATCGCTCTTCTTCCAGAGTCATGTGGGTAACTACTACGTCCTGGGAGTGTCCACGACCAATGATGACTACATATCTTGTGGCAAAGTGTACAGCGATGTGGATCAGGAATCGTCGATATACTTCTCGGACAACATCTGCGGCCTGAGCATAGAGAATCCGCAGAACACGGATTACGATAACGTGGCATACGAAGTGGCGATAGACCAGCCTGCCGAGTCCCCGCTCGACCTCTCGTCGTATGATATTATCCCGGCTGAGGATGTAGAGGAATACATGATGGAGAACGTGGGCGCGTTCAACTGGAACAGGGACTCGTATGATGATTGGGTAGTGACGCACGTGGCTCAGCGCACTGGCGGCCTCGCTCAGACGTACTCTGAGCTGCCGGAAGGGGCTCTCCAGTACTATGAGATGACGTCCCGTGAGCTTGACATTCCGGGCGACCCGCACGGGGACGACGATGGTGACGGCTACACGAACATTGAGGAATGGGCCCACGCGATGGCTCAGTAATCCTCATGCGTTGCCATCAGACTTAAAAAGATGACATCCCAAATATATCCTATGAGCAATGCAGGATACCTTTATTTTGGGTATTTTTTTGAGTGAAAACTCTAGCATTGGCTCTCCGCTCACCTTCTGTTCCTTCTGAAAGAAAAGCTCTCTGAAGTTTTCGTTTCTGCTTTGGTTTCCGTCGGTGAGCGATAGCTATAAAATTCGGAGGTGAGTGGGCATGAAAATGCAAGAAGTAGGAGAAAGGGGTGTTTGTCCCTTTTGGAGCGGTGAATGATATGGTGGTGATACTAAAACCGGAAGTGAAGTATGGAGAAGCGAATGAGATCCGAAGGAATATAATGGAAAGGTATTCGGAAATAAGTGACATAAAGATCGTGCCTGGTGAGGAGGTTGTCACGCTTCAGATAATGGGCGGCGCTGAAAGGAGTATAGATCCGTTAGATATAGAAGGAATTGAGGGTGTTGATAGGTATATTCCAGTACTTGAGCCTTACAGGCTGGCAAGCAGAAAATACCATCCGAGCAACACAATTGTGAAAGTCGGTAATTTGGAGATAGGAAATGAGTTCGTGGTCATGGCCGGACCGTGTTCAGTAGACGATACTATAGAGGAGAATGCAAAACACCTCGTGGACGCCGGAGTAAAAATAATAAGGGGAGGAGCTGTAAAGCCGCGTGGATCCCCTTACAGTTGGCAGGGCATGGGAGAACCCGGTTATGAAAAACTTGCCAAAGCCGGTCAGCTTGTGAACCTTCCTGTTATATCCGAAATAACAGATAAAACGATGGTTGAAATGGTCAGCAATTACGTGGATATATTCCAGGTCGGTGCAAGGCATATGGAAAACGTCCCATTGCTGCTGGAACTCGCAAAGACCGATAAACCTGTACTCCTAAAGAACAAAGATTCCGCAACCGCGGAGCAGTGGCTTCTTCATGCGGAGTACCTTCTCGCAGGAAAGGGGAACAAAAACGGAGAATATGAAGGAGGAAATCCAAATGTCATACTCTGCCACCGCGGGGACGTTTCATTCGACAGACCGGAGTTCAGAAACACATTCGATGTGGCTAAGATAACATATGCAAAGCAGAACAGTCACTTGCCTGTGTGCGGCGACCCTTCGCATGGAACAGGGAAGAGATGCAGGGTTGTCCCTCTCGGACTTTCGGCTATCGCCGCAGGTGCTGACAGTCTTCTCGTAGAAGCCCATTACGACCCGTCGATTGCAAAGACTGACGGTGCCCAGACAATAGATATGAAGGAACTGTCATATCTTGTAAGAAAGGGCGAGGAAATCTATAATAGTATACACGGGCCTATCTAGTCTCTAGCAGGTTGAACTTGGTGATTATACCCGTGACCCTTCCTTTCTTGGTCACGAGGACCGCCTGCCTGAAATTCAACAGCTGCGGGAGGGCTTCAGCGGGTTCCTCCTCACTGACCATCGGAAACGGGCTGTCCATTATCTCCCTCACCTTTATGTGAGCTGGATTCTTATCCATGTGGCGTATGATTGTGCTCTCGCTTATAGAGCCGACGACATTCCTCTTCTCAATGACCGGAAGCTGGGAGATGTCGAAGCTCCTCATGAGGCTTATGGCCTTCTTGGCACTGTCCGTCGGCTTTACAGGGACGACCTTCCTTGACATCACCTCGCCGCATGTTGTGACCTTTTTGCTTTTCCGAAGTATCGAAAGGAGCGTATTCACCGTTGAGAGCCTCGGGTCGACATTCTCTGTCTCAATCTTTGCTATGTGCGCCTGGGATATGTTGGCGAGGTGCGCGAGCTCCGTCTGCGTGAGTCCTGCCGACTCCCTGAGGCTCTTGAGGTATTTTCCAGTTATCATTATAACCAACAGTTATATTATATGCATATTAAATATAAAAAAGTATATAAATGCCTCTTACCAATTCTCTCTAATCGCATTGAGTGCGATTATAAAAATTAAGGTGATTTGA
>CAZGWZ010000062.1:2080-6426 GCA_964529545.1 uncultured archaeon | reverse complement strand
GAGCGTCTCCCTTGCGAGCTCTATCATGTGGTCGGACATCGAGTCGTGTATGTTCCTGGATAGCTTGAGCATGCTCGTGTCGGCCTTTATGCCGCTGTTGACGACGAAATAAGGATAAACCGGAATGCAGTGGCCGCCTACGCCCCCTCCGGGCATGTGGATGTTCGAGAACCTCTGGCTGTTCGCTATGTTGAACACCTCCACGGCGTCTATCCCGAACTCCGTGCTCACGACGGCGAGCTGGTTTGCAAGGGCGATGTTGACGTCCCTGTAGACGCCCTCGTAGACCTTGACGGCCTCTGCTGACGTGCAGTCCGTCTTTATGACGCCCTTCTTGTTTATGACAGTATAAATCGCCTCAGCGGTCCTTGTGCTCCTGGCGTCGTATCCGCCCACGACCTTTATGTGGTTTCCCAGTATGTCCTTTATCGCCCTCCCCGAATACGTCCTCTCGGGACAGTAGGCGAGGCCGAAGTCCTTTCCGGCCGTAAGGCCGCTCACCTCAAGGGCGGGCCTTATCTTGTCCCTCGTAGCCCCTATAGGCATGGTGGTCTCTATTATCACGAAGTCTCCCTTCTTGAGGCCCTTTGCGATCTTGCCGCAGACGTCTATCACGCCAGCAAGGTCGGGCATGCTCTTCTCGTTGAGAAGGGTTGGTATGAGTATGATCTTGACGTCGGTCTCCTTGGAGGCGAGCACCGGGTCAGTGGTAGCCGAGAACCTTTTGGCCTTCACGGCTTTCGTTATTATCCCGGAGAGGCCCGGCTCGCTGACGTGGTTCTTTCCCTTGTTTAAGTCGGAAACGACCTTGTCTATCACGTCGACGCCGATCACCCTGGCCCCCTTCTTTGCATAGACGGCGGCAAGCGGAAGTCCCATCTTGCCGAGGCCGTACACAGAAACGTTAAGCGTGTGATTCCTGAATGCTTCCCTTATGTCTTTCTTTCCTTTTCCGTAGACTCTCATCATATCACGCTTTTTCGAATTTACCTTTTATCGTGCCGGTTTTTTAAATGCTTTCCGTCTTGCACGATTGTTTGTTTAAACAATTCATCACTGAACTGTGACTACAATTTAATTGTAGCGAAACCTTTAAAAAGGTTTTGGTTAGCCAATCCTCAGAAAGGGGGAGCTGTCAGGACATTGATGAAATAAAGAGTGATTTTTAAAGTCGCGTATGGAAAAACCAATAATGGATGTCCCAAAACACTACAAGCACATTACGGGTACTGTATTTCTCATTGTCGGGCTTGCCCTGATAATATACACCGGACACTACTTGGGATGGATGATTCTCATAGCCGGATCGATAGGTATAATTTTTAGTTTCGTCCTTCCGCTCAGAAAGCAGCCAAAAAAGAGGTCAGAGGACTTTTCATGGATAGCATATACTGCCACCCGGATGTTCATCTATATCATAATATTCACTGTAGCCGTGTTTGCTTGGAGATAGTGAATGGATCCCGAAACTTCTAGTCCTCTTTGATGAATCTTGTTATTTCTGCTATGACTTCTCTCCAGCAATCTGGATTCGTGAACTTGTGGTCTGCCCCTTTTACCAGCACCATCTTCTTTGGCTCGTTTGCTGATGAGTAAAGCTCACGAGCGTCCTTTTCCGGAGGCACCATCTCGTCATCACTCCCGTGCACTACGAGAACCGGACCTCTGTACTTTCTGAGCGAACCAAGGACATCCAGCACGAAGAAGTCGTCGTAGAATCGCCTTTTGATTTTTTTATTGGATGCCCATCCACCTCCCCTCTTGCATAGGGCATATCCCTTGGTTAGGAAATCCCTGACCTGCTCCTCGGTGAAATCATACCTCACCGCATCCTTGAGGTTGCCAACGCCTCCGAGAAGCACGAGCTTATCTACCCTCTTATCGGTATGGGCGTAAAGAGCGGCATCCACCGCCCCTGTGGAATGACCAATGAGGATTAGCCTCCGGAAATCAAAATTATCATGCATGAAGTCTATTGCATGTCCCAGATCCTCGACTTCTGCTTTTATTGTCTTGTCCTCGAATTTTCCGTCTGAGGAATCGGTCCCGCTGAAATCGAACCTCAGAACTAGAAAGCCTCTATCACCTAGATCCCTTCCTATGCGCTTTGAGACTATGTACCTGCAACTGGCTGGAAAGCCGTGGAGAAACACCACGGCTGAATCATAGACCTTTGGTACGTTTACAAAACCGCGCAAGGTGAGACCACTACCATTTCTGAATTTGACTGGAACCTTCATCTTAAAAAGATGTCTTTCCGGTATAAAAGCCGCATAGCTTTAAAAGTAGTGACATGTTAACCGCTAAACCTTTGCCTCTATCCTTCAGCCGCCAGATTGCTTCGCGCTCGCCTCAGCCAGCTTCCTCTGCATCTCGGCCATCTTGTCTACCTTCTTCCGCTTGAACCTTCTGGCAATCCTCCTCGGACCTCCCGTGAGCCAGCGTGCAAGCGAGCCGGAACAGTCCGCTCTGCATAAGGACAACGGTGACAATCAGCTGAATGCTTTCAGACTTATAAGCGTAAAGATATATACGAAACCGGAATATTTATAAAGGATACTTACAATATAGTATATATGAATACGGAATATATCATTGACAAGGAACAGATAAGGCTGATAAATGAGAAGTATGGCGGAGGGCTCAGAAGCGACGCTGAGATAGAGACCGCGCTTGACCTCGGGAAAGGGAAGAACGTATACCGCAAGATATCATACCTGTGGAGAGCGATACTGGTCGGTCATCCCTACACCGACGGGAACAAGAGGACTGCGCTCAAAGTAGCCCTGACAATAGCCGAAAAATCTGGTGTGCGTCTTGAAGACGAAGAAAAGGAGAGGATGGTCTCTGGAATAAAGAAGATAGCGAGCGAGAACATCACAGATATAGGAAGGATAGAGAGGCTGGTGAGGTATGCTGCCACGGGAAATTGAAAGGATAATGAAGGAAAACGAGAAGTACGCAAGAATACTTGAGGAGTACGACAGGACGGGAAAGTTCCCGCTTGACAAAATCAGACGCAGCTTCACGCTCAAGAGGATGACCATAGAAAGGCTCAGGGCCATCTCTGAGAGGAGCGGGAAGAGCATGTCGGAAGTCATCGATGACGTCATGGCGGGACGTGACGTCGGGAAGGCGGCCGGTGGCTGATTTTCAGGCCCCGCCAGACTGCTCCGCGAGCTTCCTCTGCATCTCGGCCATCTTGTCTGCCTTCTTCTTCCGCTTGAAGAGCCTCAGGAACCTTCTGGGACCTCCTGTGAGCCAGCGTGCGAGCGACATCGGCGACAGCCTGCTCCCCATCGGCCTCAGCTGCTCCTCTTTCTTCTTCTTTATCTCCGCATTTGCTATCTCTATCTTCTCCTGCAGCTCGGCTGACATCCTGTCTGCGGTGGGCTTGTCTATGGTCCGCTTGAAGTACTTTATCTGGGTCTCCTTCCTTGCCTTGTGATAAGACTCCAGCTTCCTCTCAAGGCCCTTTATCTGGCGTCCCAGGAGAAGCGGCGGGAGTATCACCTCGCTTAGCATGTAAAGTATGAGCACCAGAAGCACTATCGCAGCCGCTATCTCGAACTTGTTCTCGTAGACGAATGCCTGCATCCTGAGCGGGAGCATCTCCGAGGATATGCCTTGCATCTCAGTCTCCAAGTCCGCAAAAAGCGTGCTGAACTCGGCCAGCCTGTCGGAGGCTATATCTGACTCGGCCTCCATCACAGATGCCCTGGCATCATCTATCATCTTCATTATCTCAGCGGTGTCTATGCCCATGGACGATATCGCTTCTATGGAAGCTGACATCTCGTCAAGCTTTGAAGCGATGTCGGCAAGCCCCCTTATCATCGGGTTCTCCGTCACCTTCACAGTGAAGCTCTTGTTCTTCTCAAAGCCTTCGCCGAGGAAGCTCATGGTGACACGATACGACCCCACCTTCTCCGTGAGCGGGACGTGGACCGAGACGGGTATCTCGGGGCTCTCCTTGACGCCGATCACTATGGAATCAGAAGAGGTCACTCTGCAGCATCCGCTGGTAAGCACGAGCGACAGCGATATCGGAAGGTTTCCGGTGTTCTCGAGGGAGAATATGACCGAGTCGTCCCCGCCCTGCTCTATATCTATGCTGGCCTGGCTCACGCTGACGTTGAAGGCAGCGCTCTGGCTGCACGCCGGATAAGAGACGCACCTCTCCTCCGTGCCGCACCCGGTGGGCGTGCACGTCCTAGTCTGCATCATCTGGCCCTCGGTGCAGTTCCCGGCTCCGCAGGCATCGTTCACCCACGATGTGCAGTTGCAGACCGGCGTGCCCGATATGGTCGACCCGCCGCTCGGGGTCCCGCCGTTGTTGTTCACGG
>CAZGWZ010000062.1:0-2070 GCA_964529545.1 uncultured archaeon | reverse complement strand
CGGAAGTGGACATTGTGACGGAGCCCGTCCCCGTGTTGTTGTAGATGTCCTTCACGTACAGGTAGAACGTGAAAGACGCGCTGTAGGACCCGGGAGTGACGAGGGACATCGTGGAATTCGTGTATGTCGGGCTGGTGTTGGACTTCACGAGGGCGTAAAGGCTTCCGCCGTAGGAGAGGTTGGCGCTCATGGAGTAGTTGGTGTTCATCCCGTGGCTGCTGTTTATCCTCACCTGCACGGGCGTGACGGAGTTGACGTCGGAGCTGAGGCTGTACACCCGGCCGCTGTATATGCCCCCGGTGAAATATGGATACAGGGTCGCTGATACGTTGAAGCTTAACGTCCTGTTGCCGGAATTGCCGTAACGGGAAGCGTTTATGACCTCTATGGTGTAGTTCCCGAGGGGCTCGGTGGAATTGAGGCTGACGGTGTAGTAGGTATCGGAGCCTGAGGTCAGGTTCTCCTCGCTCTGGTTGTGCTTTGTGATATTCACGGTCCAGTTGACGTCATTGATGACAAAACCGTTCACATCGGTAACATGAAGCGAGAGGTTCTCCCCGCGGTTATAGGAGACGTTGCCCACGTAGTACTGGAGGATGACGTTGTAGCTTGAGTTCACGGTGAAGTTGTTCCCGGAAGCCTTGGTAGTGTTCGTCTGGTCCAGATTGCCCGCTATGTCGTATGCGGTTATGCTCACGTTGTACTCGCCCGTCTGGTTGAGGGGAAGGGCACCCGAAGGCGTGACGTCGAAGGCCTTATACCATTCGTCACCGCTTCCCTCGTCCATGGACGAAGTGACGGAGCTCCCGTCCGGATAGGTGACGGTGACGCTCGCGTTCAGCACCCTGGTGATATTGTCCGTTATGTTGGCGACGACCGTGAGGTTAGTGAAAAGGCTCGTGGTGTTGGTCTGAACAGAGAGCCTCTCGAAGCGGAAGGAGTTTATGGAAGGCGGCACTGTGTCTGCGACCACGCTGACCGTGTAGTTGTCCGAATCCTGGGAGCCTGCGGTGTAGTACAGGGAATCCTGGCCCGTTATGTTGCATGTGACGTCGTAGGTGCCCGTGGAGGACGAGGAGTCCGTATAGACGTAGGTCGCCCACCCCGTGGAATTGCTCAGGGCGGAGCCGCCGTAGGTGCCGTTGCCGTAGAAGCTGACGTTGTAGCCGGAGAGGCTCTGGTTGCTGTAATAGTCGAAAACCAGGCACGTTATGGCAAACGTCGTCCCGTTGACTATGCTCGTCTCGTTTATGCTTATGTTGGAGACGGCGGAATCGCTCCAGAGGTAGAAGTGCCTGGACTCCTTAGTATAGTTCTGCTGGAAGAAGGTGTCGTAGGCCTTCAGCTTCACGCTGTAGTTGCCGGCCCTGGGGAATATGGAGCAGTTAGTGAAGTCGAACGTGTAGTTGGTCCAGTTGTCATTGGAATCGGAATGGGTGAACTCAAGCTCCGTCCCGTTTATCCATACGTACGAAGAGTTCACCCCGCTTGCGTTCCAGAGAGCGGAGACGTTGAGGGCGCTCGTCCTTGTCAAGTTGGTGTTGCTTGGAAGCGTGCCGCTTCCATTCACAATGTTGAACCACAGATTATTAAGTGGGGAAGTCGTAACGTTTATCGCGAGATAATCTATCCACAGGGCATATGTTCCTCCTCTTCCATCCGTATCATTAAACATGACCTGAATATAACCACTTTCATTCATGTAATTTGTGATATTGTAATTATGATATGTGACATTAATAGAAAAGTTAACATATCCTCCAGCTGGAACCTGCCCTATGTATTCCCATGAATAATTTTCATAGTTGTAAATAAGCAAATCAACTGGCTCTACTAAAGTTCGTGCGTTTCCTAATATTTCGATTTTTGCTATTTCAATTAAATCATTATTTGTGTCAAAATAATAGTCCCATCCAAGAAATCTATCAGGCTTGTCTGCTACGGCCTGAAATATGGTCTCGTTATCGGGATTTGGATAAATATGAAAAATTCCTGTAGGAAGTTTGATGTCACCTTCAGGCGTAAAATTGGCGGCAAGAAATTTTGCAAAAAAACGAAAAAAGCTGTGAG
>CAZGWZ010000061.1:0-6529 GCA_964529545.1 uncultured archaeon | reverse complement strand
TGGTAAATTATATTAAGGCAAAACTATCAACGAACCCAAACGTAGAGGTAACAGTGCCAGAGGCTTATGACATCAAGGCAAAACAGTTAATAGACACAATTATGAATCTGGATTTTGACGAGTTCCGTGAAAAGCTTCCTGAAATAGCCAACCAAAATGACTATCTGAACAATGCTGGGATATTGAATGCCACAATTAAACTATTTCAAAATAAAAACACACCACACACACAAGTATGCACAGATGACCTCTATTTGAGGATTGCCCAGAAAGGCAATGAAAAGTATCTGAACTCACCAAGTAACGAAAATGAGTTTCAGGAAGCTTGGAAGGTTGACCAAGAACTGATTGGGAAGATAGAAGAACTTCGTATTTAATTCTCTGACCCCTCATACAGATTGGATTTAACATGCGTTATCGGAAGTTTATTTCCGATAATCCCGCTCTAGCGGAAGTTCCTTACCATGACGTCGAAGTTCCTGAAGTTCTTTGATATCGAGAACTCATACGTGTTGGCGTAGCTGCCGTATCTTATCCTGTCAATCACCCTTCCGAATATCATCTTGGATCCACCTCCGGGTCATCGTGATTCATGTTGTTTTCCATCGCATCAAGCGGGCTCGTCACGTTTCTTAGAAAGTCCCTGGAAAGGTGGGTGTATATCTGCGTGGTCTTTATGTCCGCATGGCCTAGAAGCCTCTGTATGACCCTTATGTCGTGGCCGTTCTCAAGAAGATGCGTCGCAAATGAGTGCCTCATGGTGTGCGGGTGTACATTCTTTTTTATTCCTGCTCTCTCTGCAGCTTGTTTTACTATGAGATAAATCGTTTTTGTTGTCATCTTTCCTCCCCTGCCGGATGGTATTAGATAAGGGTTGCTGTCGTCCCTGACCTTTAGGAAGAATTCAAGCTTCTGTGCAGTCTTTCCGGGAAGCGGAACTATGCGGTCCTTCCTCTCCTTGCCTTGCCTGACGTGGATTATCCGCTCGTGCATGCTGACATCGGTGGTCTTGAGGTTCGCGGCCTCAGATACCCTTAGGCCGCAGCCGTATAACAGTTCAAGAAGTATGCGATGCTTTATGTTCTTCGTGGAATCCATCATCATTGTGACCTCTTCCCTGCTGAGGACGTCCGGAAGCCTCATCTCCCTCCTGGGGTTCTTTATGCATTCGAAGTCCTTCATGAGCACGTTGTTTGCGAAGAACCTTATCGATGCAAGGGCTAGCGTCGCTGTGGAGACGCTCCTGTTCTCTAGCAGGAACCTCATGTAGTTTTTCACGTCCCTCTCATCTATGTCTCCCATGCTCTTTCCTATGAACCTCATGAAGTCCTTGTTGTAGTGGATGTAGGACTTGACGGTCTTGCCGGAGAATCCTCTGGACCTTAGCTCTGCCTCGAGCGCTGTCATTTCCCTATAGTTCGACGGGTTCCTCATCTGGTGGCCTTCGGACGGGAGGGAGATTTCCAGGAAATCCCCTCCGCCGTTGGCTCTTGGGAGGAATCTCTGTGCCATCGCAGGTTGGTACATGTCTTATCACTTATTTTTCCTGCGCCCTTTCGTCCGGACGCAGATAATAAAGTGGTCTTTTTGTCGGGTTATAAAGAAAACGGGAGGGTGGCATTCCGCTATTCCGCTAGAATTATTTTCCTGAGGAGAACGTCCTCCAACGACCCTCTCCGGACGCGTTTATGAATGAGTATTTCACCAGCCTGTTGGCGTAGTTACGGAAGGTCCTGTCAACGATTTTATCAAGTCCCTTTTTTTCTGAGAGCATGATCAGCCTCTCGTAGAGCTTACCGGAATCTATGGTCCCTGCCTCATGCACTATCTCCACCATGAGCTTCTGGTGGGGGTTTAAGGCTCCCATGCTCCTCTCCTTCACAAACATTCCGGCCCTGGGAAGCGACTTCTTAACGACTTCAGTCGTTATCCTCTCAAGCCCCGCCCTCTCGGCCTCTTCGGCCGCGACCCGCAGGATATCTATTGCTGCCCTGCAGTCTCCAGAGCTGGCCCTTGCTATCATCTCTATCTGCTCGGCTTTTATGACGTTTGGTATGAGCCCCCATTCCGCCCTGTCCTTCAGTATGTCGACTATCTCGTCGTACCTGTATGACTGGAACTCTATGTTGTCGGCCGAGATGAGCCTGCTCCTTATCCTCGAGTCTATGTTGTACAGAGCGGTAGAGGAATTCGCTATCATTATCATGCAGACGTTCTGGAGGCATAGGAGGTCGTAGAGGACGTGGTCGTCCTCTATCTTATCCACCTCGTCCAGTATGACGACGCACATCTTATCCGTAAGTGCTCTCTCTATCATCTCCAGTATCTCGTCGGTAGGCGTGCCCTTCCTGTGTATTATCGGCGTGCTTCCGATGTCCTTTAGTATGTTGTAGAGGATGCGGAACCTGCTCGGGCTCTCCCAGCAGTTGGTGTAGCTCTGGGCTATGTCGGAGCTGTAGGACTGCAGCTCCCCTGCGACGTACCTCGACATGCACGTCTTTCCGGTTCCCGGCCTTCCGTGCACGAACACATGTCTAGGGACGCTTCCTTCAAGAAGTGGATTGAGGTCATCCCTTATCGCCTTCAGCTGGCCGTCCCTGTGAATTATCCTGCTAGGTATGAAATTCTCTGTCAGGACCCTCATGTCCCTTATTATCTTCATGTCTGGATACACTGATACCACCTAGTGGAAAATCCGCCTTTCCGTTATATTATTTATAGGGAAATCCTATAAATCCTTTAAGGTGACTCTCATGGATGCCAGGGTTCATGTTCTTATAAGCGGTGTAGTCCAGGGCGTTTGCTTCAGGGCTTTCGTAAGGGACAAGGCCGCCGACCTCAAGGTCAAGGGATGGGTGAAGAACAGGAATGACGGGAAGGTGGAAGGAGTCTTTGAAGGAAGCAGGTACGCAATCCTCGAGCTCCTGGAGATGTGCAGCCGGGGTCCATCCGGAGCGTCTGTGGATGACGTGAAGACCGAGTGGTTGGATTTCGAGGACGAGTTCGATTCGTTCTCTGTGAGGTACTGAAGGCGGCTGACGGAATCAGCCTACAAGCTGTCCGGTTGCTCCAGGTATCGCGTTCTGGAAGCTGTCTATGCCTATCTGGTCTATGAAGGGCCTGTCCTCCGGGCTCGCCTTGTAGGAAAGTCTGTTCTTTATCTCCTTTGCAAGCTCCGATGACGGGACGTCGCCCGGCTTGACAGTGACGAAGTACTTCGCATACGTCCTGAGTGCCATCACAGGGCCTGCTATTGCTTCGGCCTTCTGCATCTTCCTGTCCACAAGGACTCCTATTCCCATCTTCACCTCTACGTCCCTGAACCATTCCCTCTCTCCGTATATCATGAAAGATCCCTTGGGAAGGCTGGTGCCGCTCGGCGGCGACTTTGAGACCTGGTCCGGGCTCACCCCGTAAACGTCTATGTTTCCGAGGCCCTTGCTCCATGCCTTTGAGCACGCGGCCGCGACCTCTGATGCCTCCTTCTTGACCTCGAGAGGTATGCGATCGCCCTCATTCAGTCCTGTGAACTTTGTTCCCTTCGGCACCTTCGTCTTGACCACAACGAACGCTGATCCCTGTATGTCCGTGTGGAAAACCATGTCGGTCTTGTCGAGGTGCTTCTTTATGAGCTTCTCGTTAGTGGCCGCGTCCTTTCCTGCGACGAGCAGGAACCTCTTTGAGGATATGAACCATCTGAACTTCTCGTACCATCTCTTCCTCGGCTTCTTCTTAAGAGTGGGCTTCTCCTCAATCGGCTCTCCTGAGACTTTCTCCATCTCTATCATCTTCTGCTCTATCGCCTCCTGGGCGCCATCGTACTTCCTCCTGGCCTCCTTGGAACCTTCGTAATAAGATGAGGCGTTCTCTTCCACGTTCTTTGTGAAGTCCAGTTCTATCACATTCCCGGACAGCTCGACTACGACCGTTCCCTCATGCTCCTTTATCTCCACTATGGCCTCGGCCTCCGGCGTGGGCTCCCCGGTTATCCTCTGCTTTATCTCGCTCCATGGAAGGCCGCTGTCCTTCGCCCTTCTTATACCCTCGAGTATGTCCTCGACAAGGCCGTAGAACCTGTATATGGCGTCAGCCTTCTCCTTGTCCTCGCTCCTCTTCTTGTCGAGCCTCTCGGTTGCCTTCTTCTGGCTGTCTATTATCCTCTCTATCTTTCCCCTCTTCTCTTCCTCAGCCTTCTCGCTCTCCCTTCTGCATGACTCATCCTCGTCTTTTGAGAACAGCTCGTCAAGTGGTGCGGAGAGGCTGGACCACTTGCCCTTTATGCCACCGTCCTTGGTTGTGAGCGGGAACGGGAACACGCTCCCGTCATCGTAAGTGACCGGCTGGGGCTTAGCGCTTCCGAGCCTTCTTATTGTCTCGAAGACCTCCGATATCTCCCCGTCGGACAGGGACCCGCATGCCTTCTTAGGATCGACCTCTGACAGCGTGCATATCTCGTTTGCATAGATGTTCCCGAAACCGAGCTTTGCTATCACCGATGATATCCCCCCTTCTGAGTCCCGCACCCTTCCTATGAAAGTCTCAAGCGACACGTTGTAGGGGTTGTCGCCTGAGTGTGGGTATACGTATGGTCTCTTCGGAAGCACATCCCGGTCCTTCCATCTCTGCATCTGAAGGGGCATTATGATGTTCATGAATCGGTCGCAGAGTATGACGTTTCCCGGAGGGACGAACTCGAATATCAGGGTGCTGTTGTCAGTCACTATCTCGACTATCCTGTCGAACCCATGCTGGCGTATGTCCTTTATGGTGGCTCCCATGAGGTGCTTCCTGAGGAACATGCAGAAGTTCGGGGGAGTATCAGGAGCCTGCTTCTTGTGCTGGGCTAGGAAGAGCTTCTCTGAGTCCGAGTAGAGCCAGAAGTTTCCCTTGGTGGATACGTATATGTCGAACAGGAAGCTCTTCTGTCCGGGTCCGTACTGGTAGACCTTGCGGAACTTTCCCCCAAGAAGCGATTCCCTCAGCTCTCTTACTATGAACCTGAAGTCGAATGATTTCAGCTGCGCTGGCATAATCTAAATTGGGTTTAGAAGGTTAAAAATCAATGAAACCCGCATTTCCCGTGCTTCCCCGGTGCTGGCTTTCAGCCGCCGTACTCCTTGTCCCCGACCCTTACCCAGAAGCCGGCCGTCGTATTCGCCGCGGTGTAGTTTATGATTATCTCCTCACCTGGGTCGAGGGCCGCGGACCACGTCAGATGCGTCTCGCTGCCTATGTCCTCGGTTCTTGGCATCACCTCGCATGACATGAAGGACCCTCTCGGCACTGTGTCCATTATGAGGACGCTCTCGAGCGCCTCGTTGAGCCTGTTCTTTACCCTGAGCGTCACGTTCTGCCCGCTCACAGACTTGCTGGATGTTATGGGGGGTCTGTGGGACCAGTAGAAGAAGAAGCCTGCCCCTCCTAGAGCGGCGGCAAGTAGAATCACGACTATTAACCAGTTGAACGGCTCAGCGGATTCCGATTCTGCCTCTCCTGTTTCGTAGCCTGCCTTCTCGGCTGAGAACATGACGCTTCCTGTCTCGGATACATTGAAGGACGCCTTTCCATTCTGGTCCGTCTTCACTGTGAGTGTCTCTCCGGATTCGTATTCTATCTTCACCTCTGCATCCCCTATAGGCTTCTGGTTTTGGTCGACCACGCTGAACTCGACCTCATCCCCGGCCACTATATCCCCGAGCACGAGTATTATCAGCTCCTTCTTGACGCATTCGTGGGCGGCTATGACGCACTCCTCGTTTGTTCCGCAGTCCAGGTCTTGGCAGCATTCGTACTCTATGCATGCATGGCTCTGGACGACCCCGCATTCACATCCCACCTCGACGCATCGGTTCCCCTGGCATGCCTCGTCATCCTCGCATTCATCGCTCTCGCAGCATTCGTGCCTCTTACATTCGTAGTTCTCAGCGTACATGCAGGGACCGCATTGTATGTCAACGCAGACCTCTTCTACGCAGTTCTGAGCGTCCGTGCACATACCCTCGTCATTGCTCTCGCATTCCTTTATCCTAGTGGTGAAATATATCGACGTCTGGTTAATGATGCCGTTGGTGTCGTTGCACGTCACGGTTATTCCGTGCTGCCCGGGATTCATGCCGCTGACCTCATAGCTCCAGTCGCTGGGGCTGGTGTTCCCCATGTTAAGGTCTCCGCTCCCGTCTATGCTGACGCGGCATGAAAAGGATTCCCTTGCCGTGTGCACGTCTATTTCTACAGAGTTCGTCTTCCAGTACGTCCTGTTCTCGGGGCTCCTGAAGCCTATGTTGTAGTCTGTTGTAAGTACAAGGAAGGTCGTAGTACTATTGGCCATTTCACCTGATACATTACACCATGCGATTCCGTTGTGCGCTCCCTGCGTAAGGCCGAATATCATGTAGGACCACTCCAGAGAGGAATCCTTGTCTAGCGTCATGTTGCCTTCGTCGTCAAGCGAGAATCCGCACCATTCGGACTCATATTTTGTTGTCACGTTGACGTATATCCAGTTCTTGTCGTATGTGCCTTTCGGGGA
>CAZGWZ010000060.1:0-6563 GCA_964529545.1 uncultured archaeon | reverse complement strand
GATGGTGGATATCGTAACGACCGGCTGGTCGGGCCTGCAGACGCTGAGGGATGAGAACCAGGACCTGAGGCTCGTCATTCATGCGCACAGGGCAGGGCATGCCGCATTCACAAGGAACCACAGCCATGGAATATCGATGATGGTCGTCGCAGAATGCGCAAGGCTCATAGGCGTGGACCAGATACACATAGGGACGGTCGTAGGGAAGATGGAAGGCAAAAAACGTGATGTTATAGACATAGGCGAGGAGATAGAGCACCGGATAATAGGGGAGCATGGACATATCCTCTCTGACAACTGGGGGAAAATAAAGCCAGTGTTTGCTGTCTGCTCAGGCGGCCTGCATCCCGGACACATACCAAGGCTTGTCAAGTTCCTCGGCAAAGACATAGTGACACAGTTCGGAGGCGGATGCCACGGGCATCCCGGAGGCACGGCCGCAGGAGCAAGGGCAATAAGGCAGGCCGTCGATGCGGTCATGGAAGGAACCGATTTAAAGACTTACGCAAAGACTAATACTGAGCTTAAAGAAGCGCTGAACAAATGGTCTGATTGATATGATGTCACTGAAATCCAAGGTAATCGCAGTAGAGGCAGAAAAGCCGATAGTCATACTGAACACCGAGGACGCTCAAGACATAGATGTAAGGCCGCTTGACAGGGTAGAGCTCATCAAGGGCAAGAAGAGGGGAACTGCCATAGTCAACGTAACAGAGCAGTTCATAGGACCTGGGATGATAGGCCTCTACGCAGAGATAGCTGAGCACATGGAGGCAAAGAATGGCGACAGGATAGAAGTCACACCGTCAGCTCCGCCGACATCCCTAGGTTACATAAAGCAGAAGCTCTCCGGGAACACTCTCAGCGACGAGGCGATGAAAAGGATAGTAGAGGACACGGTCGACAGGAAGCTCTCAGAGATAGAGATGACGGCTTTTGTAATCGCACTCTACAACCATGGCATGACCACAGGAGAGGTAACTGCGCTTTCAAAGGCCATGGCATTCACGGGAAAGACGCTCGACCTAGGGAAGAGGATGATATTCGACAAGCACAGCATAGGCGGCGTCCCGGGCGACAAGACCTCGATGATACTTGTACCTATCATAGGAGCAGCCGGCCTAACAATACCAAAGACCTCGAGCCGCGCGATAACTTCTCCGGCAGGCACCGCAGACAGGTTCGAATGCATGGCTCCAGTCGAGCTCAGCTTCGAGGAGATAAAGGAAGTCGTGAAAAAGATAAACTGCTGTCTGGTCTGGGGCGGCGCCGTGGACCTTGCACCGGCAGACGACCTCTTCATAAAGATAGAGTACCCGCTTTCCATAGACCCTCTACTGCTTCCTTCGGTGATGTCGAAGAAGAAGGCAGTCGGTGCTAAATACCTGGTCATAGACATACCGACAGGCGAAGGGACCAAGGTGAAGACCACAAAAGAGGCCGAGTCTCTTGCCGAGAGCTTCATATCCCTGGGAAAGATGCTAGGTATAAAGACCGTCGGCGCTTCCACGTTCGGAGAGCAGCCGATAGGTTATGGGATAGGCCCGGCGCTCGAAGCAAGGGAAGCGCTGTCCATACTCATGACAGGGAAGGGCCCCGGCGACACGATCGACAAGGTTTGCGATGTAGCGGGAATGCTTCTGGACTTCAAGATGAAGAGGGGCGGCGGCAAGGAGGCCATGCGGCTCATAAAGAGCGGAAAGGCCTACGACAAGGTCAAGCAGATAATAGAGACCCAGGGAGGAGACCCGAAGATAAAGCCTGACGACATACCGGTAGGTCCGGAATGCGCTGACGTCAGGTCGAACATGAGCGGCATTGTGGGCTGGATAGACAACCAGGCAATAGTGGAGATATCAAGGGCTGCAGGCACTCCGAAGGACAAGGGTTCGGGGATACTTCTGAGAAAGAAGATGGGCGACAAGGTCAAGAGAGGAGAGACGCTTTTTGTCATATACGCCGAGAAGAAATACAAGCTGGAGCGGGCACTCAAGATAGCAAAGGAGTCAAGGGTCATAGGAGTCGGCGAGAAGCACGACATGCTGCTTGAGAAGATACCAAGAAGGGTGGACCATCCGAAGTACTTCATCCTCGAGAGATGAGCCTTGCAGCCGCGACGAATGCTATCGAAATCGCTATCGATAAAGAGAAAGCTGTCAGGAAATCCATGAAAAAGAGCAGGAAATATATGCTCGATGAAAATGATATAGTCCCAATCACGCCTACAAGGCTGCCATCCGCCATCCTGATTCCGAATTCATGGCCCTTCCTCTTTGTGCCGAGTGCCCAGGTGGTTGCAAACCTTATCGGAAGCCCTGCTATCACGCCGCCGACCACGGGGCTGAACATGTCTGCCACCAGAAGCGCGACCGATACCATTATACCACCCACGACGAAGTTCTTGATGAACTCGTATGCAGGAGACTTGAAGGCCTTCATGACAACACCAGAACCGATATTGCAAAGGCCAGACAAAGAACCCATGAGAGGCAGAATCCCCTCCAGACGCCAATCCTCTTTGCGGAGTATGAGAGGGATACAACAAAGATGCATGCGCTCAGGCTTCCGGTAAGGCCGCCTCTTGCTATCTCGCTTGTAAAGGAGGCATCGGATGATATTCCTGCGATGAAGATTGTCAGACCGAGCCTTATCGGGATGACGGCTATCAACCCACCTATGAACGGTGAGAGTATAGAGGCGATTGCAAGCACGACTGCTATGAGCCCCCCGCCAACCAGAAAGTCGTAAAACACTTTCTCTGCGTTCACATTTATTATTGTTATCCAGATTCTATTATATGAGATTCCTCATGAGGTCCCGCTTCGGCTCCATCGACAGGAGCGGCAACCTGCTTGCGCGTGAAGTCATGGACGATGATGCTCAATATCTTGCAGAGGTCATAGACTTCCTGGAGATAGACGGTGTGAAGTTCAGCGCCAGGATAGAAGGTGAAGTATTGCTTATAACAATGGAGGGTGACGATTTGTCATCTGCTGTCACAATGAACTACACCACAAAGATAAACGTCGTGAAGCAGATAGTACACCGGAGCCCGGAAGCCAAAAGGACGTCGAGCGTACTGAACAAGTTCATAAGAAAGACCAACAAGATGCTATCAAACGAGCCCTGCAACAGGGAAAAATGCGTGCCTCCAAATATAGTGCTGATAAAGGACATTGAAGATGTCAGCGACTGATAAGGCTCTTTCCGGTCATCTCTTCTGGCTTTCTGATTCCCATTATGTCCAGTATCGTGGGTGCTATGTCCTTCATGCCGCCATCGGAAAGGCTCGCTTTCTTAAGCTTCGGGTCGTCTGATATCAGTGTGAGCCTTACGGGATTCATGCCATGTGAAGGATCTGGAGAGCCGTCATCGTAGAGCATGTGGTCTGCGTTTCCGTGGTCTGCCATAAGAAGGATTGCGTATCCCCTCTTCCTGGCAACCTCTACTACATTACCTACGCACTCGTCAACCACCTCGCAGGCTTTTACTACCGCATCGAATACCCCTGAATGGCCTACAAGGTCAGGATTCGCATAGTTAAGCACTATAAGGTCGTGCCTTCCTATCTCAGGCAGAAGCTTTTCCGTGACTCCATATGCAGACATTTCCGGCTTCATGTCGTAAGAGGGGACTTTTGGCGAGCTGACCAGTATGCGTTTCTCTCCGTTGTTCGGCTTCTCTGCCTGGCCGTTGAAGAAGAACGTTACATGAGCGTACTTCTCTGTCTCGGCTATCCTCAGCTGCTTAAGCCCGTTAGATGCTATGACACTTCCTAGATTCTCAGATACCCTCTCCTGGGGGAAGGCCACCGGAAGATTCCAGCTGTCATCGTAGGTGCAGAAGCACACATAATGGACATTGACGGACTTAGCAGGCTTCTCATCACAGTAATCAAGGCCGTTTATCATGGCGGTTATCTGCCTTGCACGGTCGCTTCTGAAGTTGTACCATATCATGGAGTCGTTGTCCTTCAGGAGCGCGACAGGCTTCCCTGAATCGGTTATGACGGTCGGCTGGACGTAGTAGTCCGTCTTGTCACCTCTCTCGTATGCACTCTTTATGGCTTCTTCTGCGCTGGCTGCAGTAAATCCCTTTCCATCGACGATCATCTCATAGAACTTCATCGTCCTGTCCCAGTTCCTGTCACGGTCCATGGCGTAGTACCTCCCTGCTACGCTCGCTATCTTTCCAACACCGGTCTTCTTTATCGCGGAATTCAGCTCCCTTACAAAACCAAGCGCAGACCTCTCTGGAACGTCCCTGCCGTCAAGGCAGAGGTGGATGTACACTCTCTTAAAAGATTTCCTCCTGGCAAGCTCCAGCAGCCTGAACATGTGCCTCATGTCGGCATGCACGCCCTGGTCTGAGAAAAGGCCGGATAAATGAAGGTCTGACTTCTTCCTTATGCAGTTATCTATGGCCCCTAGCAGCTTCTCGTTACTGAAGAATGTACCGTCCTTTATGGTCCTGTTTATGAGCTCATACGGCTGCCACACTATCCTTCCCGACCCTATTGTCAGGTGGCCCACCTCTGAGCCGCCCTGAACGCCCTCAGGGTTACCGACGGCGTTTCCTGTACACTTTATTATCGCCGTGGGGCACTCCTTGGAATATCTGTCGTCGTTTGGGGTTTTAGCAGCAAGCACGGCGTTTCCCTTCTTCTCCTTGCTGTAGCCCCAGCCGTCCCTTATCAGAAGCAATGCTTTACTTTCGGCTCCCATTGAAACCTTCCTCATTTGCCGAGGATTATCTCCTCTATCCTGAGCAGCTGGTTGTACTTTGCGTTCCTCTCTGACCTGCATGGCGCACCCGTCTTTATGAGCCCTGTTCCAAGGCCCACAACGAGATCTGCTATGAAGTCGTCACTGGTCTCGCCCGACCTGTGGGAAACCATCACCTTCCATTTGTTTTCCATTGAAATCTTTGCCGCCCTTATGGCCTCTGTCACCGTACCTATCTGGTTCACCTTGAGCAGGAGCCCGTTACATGCCTGCATGTCTATCGCCTTCATTATCCTCTTAACGTTCGTGACGAGCAGGTCGTCGCCTATCACTGTGACCTTCTCGCCCAACTTCTCCGTGAGCGCTGCAAAACCGTGCCAGTCCTCCTCGTCAAAGGGGTCTTCCATCGATATTATAGGATACTTCGACGCAAGCTCCTTGTAGAAGTCGACGAGCTCCTCTGTATTGAGCTTCTTGCCATCAAGACTGTAGCTTCCGTCCTTATAGAATCCCGATGCAGCGGCATCGAGCGCAATCTCTATCTTGCCGTGATAGCCCGCCTCCTCTATCGCGCTCATTATGAGTTCCAGGGCCTCTTGCGTGTCGTTCAAAGGTGCGGCGAATCCTCCCTCGTCGCCGACGTTTATGGCGTCCTTTCCGTGCTTCTTCTTTATTATGCCCTTGAGGGTGTGGTATGTCTCCGCTCCCATCCTCAGCGATTCGGCAAAACTATTCGCGAATGGCTGTATCATGAACTCCTGTATCTCAAGCGAGTTTCCGGCATGAGCGCCGCCGTTTATGACGTTCATGGAAGGTATCGGAAGCACCATCTTCTTGTTGTCCGCAAGTGATGCTATGTGAGTGAAAAGCGGGACGTTCTTTCCCATTGCAGCCGCCTTGCAGACAGCCATGCTCACGCCAAGAAGCGCGTTCGCCCCGAGCTTTCCTTTGTTCTCGGTCCCGTCCAGGTTTATGAGCTCCTCGTCAATCTCAGCCTGGACCCTTACGTCCTGGCCTGACAGATGCTTTGCGATTATGCCGTTGACATTGCCGACCGCTGTCAGGACTCCCTTACCGCCATACCTCTTTCCTCCGTCCCTCAGCTCTATCGCCTCGTGCTTGCCGGTGCTCGCGCCGCTTGGAACGGCAGCCCTTGCCATCCCGGCACCGGTGTATACGTCAACTTCTACGGTAGGGTTGCCCCTTGAATCGAGAATCTCCCTAGCCTTTATCTTTCTTATCTTGAACTTATCCATCGAACCACCTCAATTTATTATAGAAAGGCGCGCTGGCCTCAAATAACCGGGATAGTTTATATTGGCATGACGCCTTAATAAATTTCAGATAAAGACTTGCAAAATAAAAAGAAAATTTAAAGAAACAGGAAGCCTGCTTCTTATCTCTTAAGTGTTATGTCTATCGTGGAAACGTTTATCTTGTTCCTGTTATCGTCTATTATCTCCTGAGTACCTATGCTTATCTCAGTTTTGGCGCCCTGGACGAATCTGTTCCTGACGACTTCGGCCACGTCTACGGCTCTACTGATGTTCCTACCTCTGGATTTTATATGTATCTCATTTATTCCGTCCGAGAACTGGGTCACCGCAGCGAGCACATAGCTCATGGTGGGCTTCTTTCCAACAAGAACGACGTTCCTGTCGAGCTTGGTTCTCTTCTCTTGGCGCGCTTCCTGCGGCTTCTCCTCCTTCCGAGGCTCAGCCGGAGCTTGCCTAGGTTCCTCTTGGATGGGTTCCTGCTTGGCTTCTTCAGTTACTTCTTCATTTGGCTCTTCCTGAACCTCAGGTGCACCGAGCACCTGGTCTAGGGCCTTCTGTTCAT
>CAZGWZ010000059.1:3312-6599 GCA_964529545.1 uncultured archaeon | reverse complement strand
CACGGGATGCTCAGAGAAGGTCATGGAACGTCTTAGGAACATCAAAGAAGAGGAAGTGTCATCTTACCCGGAGTACAGCGTCTATAAGAAGAAGCTTGCCTCCTACCTCGGTGTTAGTGTCAGGCAGCTTGTCATAACGAACGGTGCAGACGAGGCCATAAAGTTGGTCGTTGACACCTATGTCGATAAGGGCGACGAGGTATTACTGCTGGAGCCAAGCTACAAGATGTTCGAGATGTACCCTTCAATTGCGGGGGCGAAAATAAAGAGTGTTCCATATGAAGATGACCTCAGCTTTCCTTCCGACAGGCTAATGGAGGCAATAACAGACGACACCAGGATGGTAATATTGGCAAGCCCCAATAATCCCACTGGTACCGAAGTGCCGCGATATGTTCTGAAGAAGATACTTGACAAGGCCAGAAATGCCGTCGTGGTTGTCGACGAGGCCTACTACCAGTACCTTGGTTACAGCTTCAAGAGGCTTACAGAAAGCTACGACAACCTTGTTATAATCCAGACATTCTCCAAGGTTTTCGGCCTTGCGGGGCTGAGATCCGGATATGTGATATCCAACGAAAACACCATAAGAGACTTTCAGAAAGTGCTTTCGCCATACAGCGTTAACTATCTCGCTGTAATCGCATCCATTGCCGCTTTGGAAGACCCCGATTTTGTTAAGGATTATGTAAGAAAAGTCAGGGAAAGCAAGCAGTATATTGAAAATGAGCTCAAGAATCTTGGAATAAAGACCTTTCCCTCAAAGGCGAATTTCATCGTCGCGGACTTCGGCAGCAGCGCAAGCCGCGTGTGCAGTTCCCTGCGGAGCAGGGGCATCCTTCTAAGGGACAGGAGCAATCTCCCTCTTCTCAGGAACTGCCTTAGGATAACCGCCGGGAGTCCGGAACAGTCAAAAACCCTCATATCAGAAATTAAGAATATAATAAGAGAGAAGACACTTCTCTTCGACATGGATGGTGTGCTCGTCGATGTCAGCGGCTCCTACAGACAGGCTGCGGCAAGGACAGTGGAGTATTTTACAGGAAAGCCAGCAACCATGGAAGAAATCCAGAACTACAAGGAGAAGGGCGGATACAACAATGACTGGGACCTTACAGCTGCCATAATAAGAGATAGGGGTTTCTCTGTGGGCAGGGTCAAGATTGTGAGCAAGTTCCAGAGACTTTATCTCGGACGGCAGTCTAGGGACGGTCTCATAAAAAAAGAGAAGTGGGTCCTTGACAGGTCCAAAATAAAGAAACTTTACACCAAGTACAGGCTGGGAATAGTTACTGGGAGGCCAAGGAACGAGGCGCTCTTGGCTCTTGATGGCGCCCGCGTGCGGCAATATTTCGACGTCATCGTCACAATGGAGGACGTTCCTAAAGGCAAGGAGAAGCCCGAACCCTATCCTATAGAGAAGGCATGGCGTGAAATAGGCGGGTCCGATGTGATATACTTCGGAGACAGCGTCGATGACATGAGAGCGTCCAAAAACGCGGGTATAACTGGCATAGGTGTCATCCCCCAGAGCAACAGCTCCGAGAAGCTCGGGTTGCTATTATTAAGGGAAGGCGCCAACAAAGTAATCGCAATAAAAGATATAATGGAGGTTTTGAAATGAGAAGGGCAAGAATTGAAAGGAAGACCAAGGAAACAAATATAAGCGTTAGCCTTGACATTGACGGAAAAGGGGAATACGAGATAATGACACCGATTCCGTTTTTCACTGTGATGCTGGAGTCCTTTTCAAAGCACGGACTTTTCAATATTTCAATGAGAGTCGAGGGTGACATAGAGGTCGACCAGCACCACACCGTCGAGGATTGTGGCATAGTTCTAGGAAGCGCTTTCAAGAAGGCGCTTGGCGACAAGAGGGGAATAAACAGGGCCGGATACTTCGCATTTCCTATGGACGAATCTCTGGCAATAGTTGCGGTCGACATAAGCGGGCGGCCATACGTCAAGTTCAGCGCTAAGTTCAGGAGGAGGTTCTGCGGAGACCTTGACACGGACGTAATCGAGGAGTTCTTCTACGGATTTTCCATATCGCTCGGTGCCAATATTTCCGTGCAGGTGCCTTACGGAAGGAGCGACCACCACAAGACAGAAGCGATATTCAAGGCCTTCGGAAAGGCGATGAAGATGGCATGCTCAAAGGATCCGAAGGCTGCGGATTCAATACCGAGCACAAAGGGTGTTATAGATGATAGCGATAATTGACTACGGAAGCGGCAATCTTAGCAGCGTCAAGAACGCTCTTGATTACATAGGCGCAGAATCACTCATAACCAGCGACCCATCCGTGATAAAGAAAGCAGAGAGGGTGATATTCCCTGGCGTGGGCTCCTTCGGGTACATGATGAAGAGTCTCGATGAGAAGGGCCTCATCGAACCCATAAAGGAAGCCATAGAATCCGGAAAGCCATTCCTAGGCATATGCCTTGGCATGCATGCACTATTCGAGAGTAGCGAGGAGAGCGACGGCGTCAGAGGACTCGGCATATTCAGGGGGAATGTAGTGAAGTTCAGGAAGGGCAAGATACCCCAGATAGGATGGAACATGATAGTGCCAGAAAAGCGGGGGGTCTTCAGGGAAGGCTTTGTTTATTTCGTGAATTCGTACTACGTGGTCCCAGAAGACGAGTCCGTAATATCTACCAAAACCGACTATTATGGGGAATTTGTGAGCGGCATAGAAAAAGGCAACGTCACCGCTTCCCAGTTCCACCCGGAGAAGAGCGGCGAGTTCGGGCTGGGCATACTCAGGAGGTGGGTCAGATGCTGACGAAGAGGATTATACCGTGCCTAGATGTCACCGAGGGAAAGGTCGTCAAGGGAAAGAACTTCGTTAATCTCGAATATGCAGGCGACCCTGTAGAGCTTGCATGCAAGTACAACGCTGAAGGCGCAGACGAACTGGTATTCCTGGACATAACAGCTTCAAGCCAAAAGAGGAAGACGATGATAGAGGTTGTCAAGAATGTGGCAAGGGAGGTGTTCATACCATTTACCGTCGGCGGCGGAATAACGAGCATAAGCGACATAAGGAACATTCTCGTAGCGGGGGCTGACAAGGTGTCCATAAACACTTCCGCTGTCAAGAACCCTTCGATAATAAAAGAGGCATCTCTTACTTTCGGTTCTCAGTGCATAGTAGTAGCAATAGACGCTAAGAGATCAGGAGACAGCTGGAAGGTTTACATAAACGGCGGAAGGAATGAGACGGAGCTCGACGCAATCGAGTGGGCCAATGAGGTCGAGAGGCTCGGTGCGGGAGAGATACT
>CAZGWZ010000059.1:0-3302 GCA_964529545.1 uncultured archaeon | reverse complement strand
AACGTCCATGGACGCTGACGGCACCAAGGACGGCTATGATCTGGAACTCACCAAGAAGATATCTACTTCAGTCAGCATACCTGTAATCGCATCAGGAGGTGCAGGGAAACTCAAGAGCATAGCTGACGTCCTTAAGGGCGGGAAGGCAGACGCTGCTCTTGCAGCATCGATATTCCACTACGGGGAGTACACCGTTGGAGACGTCAAGGACTATCTGACCAAGAACGGCGTGGAGGTGAGGAGATGATAATACCCTCGATAGACATCATGGACGGCAAGGCAGTGCAGCTAATACAAGGAAAGGAGAAGGCCATCGAGAGAGATGACGTCATGAGCCTCGCCAAAGAATTCGGGCGCTATGGAGAGATTGCCGTGATAGACCTGGATTCCGCCCTTTCCAAGGGAGATAACATGAAGCTGATAAAGGAAATATGCAAGGTTGCCGACTGCCGCGTAGGCGGCGGTATAAGGAGCATTGAGAAGGCGAACGAACTGCTCAGCGCGGGCGCGAGGAAGATAATAATAGGCACGAATGCCACACCGGAATTCCTAAGCAAGCTTCCAAAAAGCAGGGTCATAGCCGCGATAGACACAAAAGGCGGTCATGTGGTCGACAAGGGCTGGACTGAGAGTACGGGCAGGGACACGATAGAGGTCGCGAGGGAGCTTGAGGACTACTGCTCAGAATTCCTTTTCACAAACGTCGACAAGGAGGGCCTGATGAAGGGTTGCGATCTTGACATGATAAAGGCAGTAAAGAAAGCTGTCAAGAACAAGCTTACTGTAGCGGGAGGCATCACGACTATAGAAGAGGTGAAATCTATAGAGGACATGGGTGCCAATTCCCAGATAGGGATGTCGGTTTATACCGGTAAGATGAAGCTTCCAGAGACCTTTGCATCACTGCTGGAATTTGGCAAGTGCGGAGGCATGATACCCACCATAGTTCAGGATGACAGGGGCCAGGTCCTGATGCTTGCATATTCGACCAGGGAATCTGTCATCAGGTCCATGGAAACCGGCGAGGCTACCTACTACAGCAGGTCGAGGAAAAGCCTTTGGCGTAAGGGTGAGGTTTCAGGCAACTTCCAGGATCTCATCAGGGCGGACTACGATTGCGACAGGGACGCGCTGCTATTTACCGTGAAGCAGAAGAACGTCGCGTGTCACAAGGGCGATTACAGTTGCTTCTCTGACCCGAGATTTAACTTGGAGCAGCTTTACGATGTCATACGTGAAAGGGTAAAAAATCCCAGCGAGAAGTCATACACCTCAAAGATTTCCAGGGATGAGAAAAAGATAATGGAGAAGATACGGGAGGAGTGTGACGAGGTCATAGGATACAAGGACAGGGACAATCTCATATGGGAGATATCGGATATCATATATTTCCTGCTGGTCCTGATGGCGAAGAAGGGCATATCCGCTGAAGAGGTGCGAAACGAACTTTGGAGGCGGAGGAAATGAATGTCGTGGCGGATATACTGGATGACGTAAGAAGGAACGGCGACGCTGCGGTAAGGAGATATGCAAAGAAATATGACGGCGCGGTCCCAGCGAGGATTGAAGTTGGAAGGGATGAGATAAATGACGCCCGTAAGAATGTGAATCCTGGTATTGTGAAGACTTTCGAAGATGTAATAAGGAACGTTAGGAAGTTCTCAGAAAAGCAGATGTCCCAGTACAAGCCTTTTGAGTACACGCATAGGGGCGTCACTCTGGGGCAGAAGGTCGTTCCCATAGACATCGTGGGAATATATGCTCCCGGAGGCAACTACCCACTCCCTTCCACTGCTATAATGTGCGCAGTTCCGGCCAAGACCGCAGGCGTCTCCGATGTCATATTATGCTCCCCGAATGTAACCCCTGAGATGATGGTCGCCTCTGACATGGCGGGCATCGATCGCATATTCAGGATCGGTGGCGTGCAGGCCATAGGAGCGATGGCTTACGGCACCCGGACGGTTCCCAAAGTGGACAAGATAGTAGGTCCGGGGAACGTATATGTCACAGAAGCGAAGCGCCAGGTGTTCGGTGATGTCGGGATAGACTTCATAGCCGGTCCCAGCGAGCTCCTCATAATAGCTGACAAGGATGCTGACGCCAGCTTCATAGCGTGGGATATGGTCGCTCAGGCGGAGCACGACATGAAAGCCAAGGTTACCCTGCTGACCGATTCAGATACTATTGCAGGGAACGTAAGAGCCGAGATTGGTAAGATCATCCCGACGCTTTCGAACCCAGAAATTGCCACTAAGTCTCTTCGGTCCATGGACATACGGAATGTGGGGAGCCTTGAGGAAGCTGTGAGAATCTCAAACGATGCCGCGCCAGAACATCTGGAGATTCAGACCGAGAACGCGGAGAGGCTCGTGGACAAACTAAGGAACTATGGTTCCCTTTTCATAGGCGGGTATTCCGCGACGGTCTTCGGCGACTATTGCAGCGGCACTAATCACGTTCTCCCTACAGGCGGCTCTTCGAGATACACAGGCGGACTGGGTGTCAGGGAATTCCTGAAGATTCAGACGTACCAGAAGGTCACAGAACGCGGTGCTGAGCGGCTATCCAGGCTTGCAGAGGATATGGCATCGGTTGAAGGCATGGAAGCCCATGGAAAATCTGCGATGGCGAGACGCAGATGCTGACATGCACAGCTTGCAGTCCCCCTACCTAACACTTTATAAAAATAATCCACTTAGCAGTATTATGGGCGGGATTGTAATGCCTACACTGAAAGAGGTCCTAGAGACCATACCGCAGGACCTCAACGAGCTTAGGGCCCTTGAGGCAAGACTGAAGCCTACCATGGACTTATACGGGTCAGTCAAAGGCTTCATGGGCGAGAATGAGCACCTCATGGACATAATTGTTTCAGATTACGAGACATTAGTGAGACTGAACATCACGTATCAGGAGATAAGGGAAAGATTGGACGAGCTGATGCTGGACTGTGACACTATCGGCTATGGGGAAGTCGGGCACTACAAGTTTGCTGGCGAGATAATATGCGGAGAGCAGAACTGCCCGTGGAAAGACGGACAGACCTGCAACCAGTATGTGATGTGGCTTGTTCCAAAAAACGGAAAAAAGGGATTTGAGCCCGGGGAGGTCTACAGCGCTCCCGGCACGATCGAGGTGTCAGGGTTATTGCCCCACCTGATAGGCGATCATTACTTCTTCGAGGGAATGGACACTCCTTACAGGCTGGATCCTGAACAGATGGTTGAGATAGTCAGATCGAATATCGTCATTTAAGGCGGCATTCCGCACTCTCGTCCAAGTGTCACTTCCTCAGAGCC
>CAZGWZ010000058.1:0-6702 GCA_964529545.1 uncultured archaeon | reverse complement strand
CTTCTATAACCATGACAAATGGATGTGTGTGCGGATTGCGGTTTCTAGCGTTTCTTACAACTGCTTGGAATATGTCGCCATTTTCAAGATTCTTTTGGCTTATGCGGTCGTTTGCATTGGTGTAAAGTCTCTGATTGCCGAGGTAGTCTGACTTCAGTACATATCCACGCGGATTGGAGTCAGGACCTACTACACCGTGGAGCTTAACTAGAGGTATAATCAGATTATTGGAAAATAGCTTGCTTGTTTTGCCTATACCGGGTGGTATTAAGAGGCGTCCATCGTAATAAGGCTTATCTTTTTTGGTTTTCCACTCCATAACGCATGGCACGAACGTGTTTTTGTCTGCCTTGTCAAGATAGCGTGATATATACTCTTCGACTTCTATGAATGTGCATGCATCGAAGTCCCTGCTTGTTGTAATATACTTCACATAACCTGAAGTAGGATTTCTGGCCCTTCCCATTACATAACTGTTAGATGACATGTACCTGTTTCTTGCAAATATCTCCTTTCCCATGAGACAGAGAAGATGCAAAATTTTAAAAAGAGACAATATTTTTAAACCTTTATTATACAAATAATGAGATAGCCTGATTAACTATACATATAAAAAGCAATAAGGTTAATAGGAAAGAGAGTGATACCGCATGAAGGTCAGAGAAAAGAGCGAGATACTCGCGGACCTGATAAGGAAGCTGGACGAGAAGGGCAGGCAGGAGAATGTTCCGCTGTGGTCATCGCTCGCAAAGAAGCTGAACAGACCGCGAAGGAAGAGCTACGAGGTGAACCTGTTCAGAATTGATAGGCATTCTGACGGTAAGGGGACGATTGTTGTTCCCGGTTACGTTCTTGGCTCAGGCAAGATCACAAAGCCCGTGACTGTCGCTGCGCTCAAGTTCAGTAGCACCGCCGAGGAGAAGATAAAGAAGGCCGGCGGGAAGGTCATGGGCATTGAAGGCTTTGTAGAGGGAAAGCCTAACCTGAAGACAGTGACGATAATGGGATGATTTCTATGAAGACGATTGATGCAAACGACATGGTGATGGGAAGGCTTGCATCGATTGTAGCAAAGATGCTCCTCTCAGGCGACACGGTAAACGTCGTCAATGCGGAGAAATCTGTTATAATAGGGAATCCTTCTGCGATACTCGAGGGGTACAAGGCGAAGAGAGCGAGGGGAGACCCTTATCATGGCCCGTTCTTCCCAAAGACTCCTGAAAGGATATTCAAGAGGACAGTGAGGGGCATGGTGCCCTACAAAACGCCAAGGGGCAAGGAAGCTTTTAAAAGACTGAAGGTCTTTATCTCTATACCGTCCGGGTTGAGCGGAGTCGAGATGACGAAGGTCGACGGCTGCGAAAACAAGGGCGAGCAGAAGTTCATGACCCTTGGTAAGGTGACTGAGTTGCTATGACGGCTGAAAAGGCAGATGCTAAAAAGGAAGTCGGGAAGAAGGGAGGAGCAGTCTTCGCTACAGGTAAGAGAAGGAAGGCTGTCGCAAGCGCCAGCATCACCCCAGGGTCGGGGATAGTCACGTTCAACTCAAAGCCCGTCGAGAGCATAGAAAACGACACCGTGAGGCTTCTGATAAAGGAACCTCTCAGCCTGGTCGGTGATGCCTGGAAGAAGTTCAACATAAAGGCAAAGACCAAGGGCGGCGGAATAGTGGGTCAGGCCCAGGCCGCAAGGCAGGCGATAGCAAAGGGGCTTGCGGAGAGCCTCGGCGAAGACGCAAGGAAGATATTCATGGATTACGACAGGAACATGCTCGTATACGACCCTAGAAGGACAGAGCCTCACAAGTCTCCGAGGTCTTCTCAGGGTCCGAGAAGGTACAAGCAGAGGAGCAAGAGGTAGATTATCATGGAATACGCAAGGGTAAAGATAGCTGGAAGGCAGTACAAGGAGCTCGAGGAGATATGCGACATGATAAAGGCTATAGCGAAGAAGTACGGCGTCGCTGTCAGAGGACCGATGCCTATGCCGACCAAGAAGCTAAAGATTACTACTCTTAAGACGCCCTGCGGTGACGGAACCGGCCACGGCAACGCCACATGGGACAAGTGGGAGATGAGGATACACAGGAGAATCATTGACATAGGGACCAACGACAGGGCCCTCAGACAGGTGGTCAGGCTCCCGATACCAGAGGGCATAAAGATAGATATAGAGTTCAAGGAATGAACCAAATTCTTAATAACCCGATATACAAATTATTAACATGATTTCGCTATTTTTGGTCTACAGCCTCGCATTCCCCTTAGCTGCCATGCCGTGCACATGCCTGCTTCTTTTCGGCAAGTCTAAGAAGGACAGCCTCCCGAAGCCTCCGAGACCAAAAAGTGACGATGTCCCAACTCCTCCTTCTCCTGGAAATCAGCCAGGCCTTCCAGAGCCGCCAAAGCCGAGAGAAGACTATACGACAGTTCCAAAGCCGCCTGTCGTGTCAGGGCTTCCCGACCCGCCCAGGCCTCATTCTTCTGAAGGCAACTATGACAAGGGACCCGTCATACACCTTCCCGACCCTAAGTTCTTCCCAATCGATGACGAGGACGAAATGAAGCCTGCTTTCAAGGTCCCGACCCCTAGGACACCAAGCGACCCTGAGAAGAGGAATGCTGTAATGAAGGTCGTGAGGCAGCTCGAGTCCGCGCTCGACAGGATACACTCGGAGGATATAGCGGAGTCTGAGAGGAAATGGTACGGCAAGGTTAAGATGGAGATAGAGAACATAAAAAGGGCGGTCGACGAAGGAGATGCCGAGAAGGCCAGGAGATGCCTGGGGTCAGCCGAGCTTTACATAAAGATGCTGGAGCTGAACGCATCCGGAAGATGAGCGTGTTCTGATGGGCGTGAATCTTAGGGAGATAGCCTCTCCGAAGGAAGTGGATATGAGCGACATGGGAGGCCATGTCATAGCAATAGACGCTCTCAACATGATATACCAGTTCCTCTCTACGATAAGGGACAGATTCACGGGCGAACCGCTCAAGGATTCTAACGGAAGCGTGACATCGCACCTTTCAGGCCTCTTCTACAGGACTTCCAGGATGATAGAAAGCGGCATAAAGCCGGTCTTCATATTCGATGGCGTCCCGCCTGAGTTCAAGAAGGGGACCCAGGAGGAGAGGAGGAAGATTAGGGAGGACGCAAGGGAGAAATGGCAGCAGGCGCTAAAGGAAGGCGACACGGAAAAGGTGAGGCTCTACTCCCAGCAGGCGATGAAGGTCACAGACGACATGCTTTCAGAGAGCAGGAGGCTTCTTTCTGCGATGGGCGTGCAGTGCGTGCTTGCCCCAAGCGAGGGCGAGGCCCAGGCATCTTACATGAACCGCAAGGGCACGGTCTATGCGTGCGGCTCCCAGGACTGGGACTGCCTTCTCTTCGGAGCGAAGAGGCTTGTCAGAAACCTCGGCGTGACAGGAAGGAGGAAGCTTCCCGGTAAGGAGACTTACGTGAAGGTGAACCCTGAGATGGTAGAGCTTGATGACACCCTTTCAGCGCTTTCCATAACAAGGGAGCAGCTGGTCACCATAGGGATGCTCGTCGGGACTGATTACAATCCTGGCGGAGTGAAGGGCATAGGTCCCAAGAAGGCCCTGGAACTCGTCAGGGACAAGGGCAGCATGCGCTCGGTCATGCAGGGCGTAGAGTGGCATTTCGACGTCCCTTATGAAAAGATATTCGACTTCTTCATGGACCCGCCTTCAAAGGACGTGGGAATAGAGCAGCTCGAGCCGGATTTCGGCAAGCTGAGGGAGATACTGCTTTCGCACGACTTCTCAGAGGAGAGGACAGGAAAGACCATAGAGAAGCTTGAGGAGTCAAAGGATAAGGCTAGGCAGTCAAGCCTTCAGAAGTTCTTCTGATTTTTTAACCATCGGCTGAAAATAGTTATAATGGCAGAAGGAGCGATATACGTAATACTTGAGATGATATCTCTTATGATAGAGAACAGCATAGGCACGTTGCTGAGCCTCCTCGGACTTTCCGGAGACCTCATGACATCACTATCGTTCGTGTCCCAGAACGGGGGAATGTTCGGCCTTTTTGTCGTTTTCGGCCTGATATTCATAATAGGCTTCTTCCTCCTGAAGTTCTTCATGGGATCTGTAAAGACAGTGTTCATGCTCATATTCGCAGGAGTCCTGATAGTGGCGTTCCTGCTGGTGGGCATGAGTATATTCTGAAGCCTGAGGATGGTTTCTTCCAAAGAAGTAGGTACCGCTACATCACTTCTTCGGCGTGATCTTCGGCATTGGCATCGGAGGCGGGAGCTGAAGGTCCTCTGCGAGGTTTGACGCCCTGAGAAGGCAGTGCCTGAAAAGATAGTTGAGCACTTCAAGCGACGTTTCCTCTGGAAGCTTCTTGTTCTTCTTGTACCCTTCTAGTATGTCCCGGTTCTTGTCGGAGAGGTACATCAGCGAACCCTCTATGCTAATGTTTGCGAATCCCGGCTCGTACTTGGTAACGAAGTCGAAGCTTATCGATAGAGCCTTCTTTGATGCAAGGCTCGGCAGCTCGACCTCCTTCACGTCCGTTATCATGGGAGTGCTGTTTACCTTTATCTCCTGCTTTGTTGATACGTTCTGCTTCTTTGCCTGTATGCTGTTAAGGTTAAGTCCTATTACTGGCATATGAATCCCTTTACTATCATTGTGTTTTAATTATAAAAGCTTATCCCCCATAAGCCCGGAAAGTCACCAAAATGAATTTATATTGCGCCTACAAAACATATGTGTGATTATCCTTTGATTTTTAAATCAGAGACTTTAAGGTGATAAAATGAACGTATTGGTCCCAATGGCCGAAGGATTCGAGGAAATCGAGGCCATGACTGTCATTGACGTGATAAGAAGGGCAGGCATAAAGGTGACGACAGCGGGCCTTCCGGGAACCATAGTCGAGGGTAGCAGGAACGTCAAGGTGCTCACTGACACCAAGCTGGACTCGGTAGTCGAGGGAGACTACGACGCGCTTGTGCTTGTAGGCGGTTCTCCCGGTTACAGCAACCTGTCCAAATCCAACAAGATAATGAAGATAATAGGCGACTTCCACAGGGACGGCAAGCTCGTTGCGGCTATATGCGGCGCGCCAACCGTGCTCGCCGAAGCCGGCATACTCACCAACATAAAGGCGACCGTGTATCCCGGGCTTGAGAAGTACATACCAAAACCCAGGAGCGAGCGCGTGATACAGGAAGGTAACGTGATAACATCCCAGGGCCCTGGAACATCGATGGAGTTCGCCCTGAAGATAGTGGAGTACATATCAGGGAAAGAAACAATGAAAAACGTTAGGGACCAATTGGTATTCAGGTGATTATATGATAGACAACGGAGAGATGAAGATATTGGAGATACTCAGCACGAAGCTTCTTGCAAAGACGGACGAGATAAGCGCTGCGATGGGAGAGAACGACGGCGCCGTGTCGGCCCTTCAGAAGCTCCTCTCTATGGACTGCGTGAAGGTCGTGGAGCCCATAGGCGAGAAGTGCTACGTGATAACCCAGAAGGGCACGAGGCTTCTAAAGGAGATGAGGAACCCTGAAAGAATGGTCCAGAAGCAAGGTTTCCTCACTTCATGATTGCTTTAAATAAACAGCCATCAATCTATTATCGATAGCCCTGTCGTCTAGCGGCCAAGGATACCGGTCTTTGGAGCTTTTTCGCTCTGAAGATTTGATGTCTCGCATTTTGCGGGGCGATGAAAGCGGGGAAAACCGGCGGCGGCGGTTCGAAACCTTGAGAACAAGGCGAAATTCCGCCCAGGGCTATGCTTTCATTTATTTTTCAGTTGACGGGGTCATTTTTAACGGGCTGAAGCGATAAGATAATTATGGTTGCATCAGGCTCCAGGAAGGGGAAGGCCTACAAGAACACGGGCATAAACGTAATGAAGATATTCAGCGTCCTTAAGGGCGCATCAAATGATGGCGAGGGCTTCATGACCGTCTCAGAGCTTGCGAGGAGGGCCAAGCTCCATAAGTGGACGGTCTCGAGGACTCTAGACCTTTACATGGCATCCCCGGTAGAGGTGGTGCAGCCCCCGGAGCTTGAGGCGATAGGCCTTCAGGTCAAGCTCGTGAGGCTTTCCGACCCCGGGATGACAAAGGAGCAGATGATTAACTATTTAAGATTGAGAAGCAAAATTAAGGCATGAAAATCGACAGGCAGTTCGTTTTTTCCGCAGTGGTCATATTCATGATGGTAACCTGGGCTATGGGAATTGCGCTCAGCCAGAACATAGACATTAGTCAGCAGGGAATGAAGATAGAGAGCGTCTACACCGAGCTTCTGACCGGCCAGGAGAAGATCACCATACTCAGGACAGGCAGGATGCTTATAGAGTATCTTTACGTTCCCGGGCCCGAATCGATAGAAAAGAAAGCGCTATACGAGAACTTCGTCAACCAGTACAGCAAGTTTGTGGTACTTCAGGCAGTCGAGGTGTCGGCAGGCAACGAGACTCTCAACCAGATGATAGCACCTTCTGGAGATATCATTCCTCTCGATAATGTCACTGCCGCAAACATTATGGACGTATTCTGTGATAACACATACGTCCAGCCAAAGGAATGTCTTCTGAGAAGCATATAGGTCATATCGCTTCTTTGAGCTTCTTCACATTTTTTATTATGCCTTGAGCAAGGTGCCCTCTTCCGCCGCCCTTGCCTCCGCACGTCTTGCAAATCTTCTG
>CAZGWZ010000057.1:0-6767 GCA_964529545.1 uncultured archaeon | reverse complement strand
GAGGCGCTAGGTATCGGTTTTGGTTCTTGGTTTACTTTATGTGATATTGTCAACCAATTTAAGGAGCTTACCGCAATATATTACATAAGGAATATAGGGTAGAAGCCAGAAATAACGCATAAAAGAATCGGATTGAAAGTGAATTGAAAAACTGGCTTCTGGGAACCCATAAAAAAGACGGACATTGGCATGGATTGAAATCGGCGATGTCCGAATATTTCCGGGAGGCGTAAAATGGCTGAATTCGCTAGCGAGACTATGCTTGACAAGAGAGGATACCTGTCTGTGGAACAGGTCGAAAAGCTTCTCAATGCAGCGAACAACCCGCGTGACAGGCTCATACTACAGATAACATATAGGTGCGGTCGTAGGATATCGGAGGTTCTGGCGCTAAGAAAGGAGGACGTCCTGTGGGACGAGAACAAAATTATATTCAGCATACTGAAGAGGAAACGTCCCGTCAAAGAGCTTAAACCGGTAGACAGCGAGACCATGATTATGCTCCGGGATTACGTCTTCGGTAGTCCGGACCTAAGGGGGCTGAAGCGTGGAGGGGTTTCAGAAGAAGGACTCTTGTTCCCGGTTTCCAGGCAATATGTGTTCAAGATGTTTAGAAAGCTGGGGCACTCTGTCGGAATCGACCGGGTAGGACTCAAAGGCCTCCATCCCCATCACCTGCGACATTCTTTCGCCGTCCACCAGGTCAAAAAGAATATCAAGAGCGCTGATGACCTGAGACAGCTCCAGATGTACATGGGTCATGCGAACCTATCTACAACTGCTCACTACCTCCAGTTCTCTCCGGATGAGCTTAGGAACATAGTGGATGGCATGTGGGGAAGCGGCAGCAAACCCGGCGAGAAGAAAAAAGATGAAGGGCCATCAACTACCGAATAATGGAAGACGTCAAAAAGACACGTGTTTTTAATGCTTATGTAAAAATAACAAATATGGACAGGATTGAAGACAATGTAAAAGATAGGAGTGCCTTGAATTACTACGATCCGTGTGACGGGGGATTTGCTTATGATGATCCCCGGATTCCAGAGGGAGAGTCTTCTTGCTGCTTAGCTACCATTATTCTTGACGAGAAAAAAGATTCGGAAGATATGGAAAAGCTAAGGCACATCAAGAAATATCTCAATGACACGCCACTCGGCAGGGTAGTGGTAAAATTTTATTACGGTCGCCTGGTGACGGGATTCGGCAGCTTCATTGAAAACTACACACCCGCAGCCATACCTCACCTAAGGAATGGTATCAAGAATGCACTTAGGAACTACCAGATCTAAAAATGACCAACTATGGAAAGCGTCCAGAGCAGCTACGACAGGATGATGGAAGACGTCTAGGGCTTGGAATACTCCTTTTCCAACGTTTTCCTGGCATCATCCATCTCTTCAAGCGACCTGAACTTAACTATCCATTAGTGATTAAAAACAATATTTTTATAAAGTTTAATAAGGTATCCTACGTATGGGATATCATGTAAATTGCGTTGTTCTTGACAACGGACTTGAGATATATCACGTATATGTACCGGGGGTTAGAAACGCGACATTGATTGCGAATGTGAATGTGGGCTCTGTATATGAGGACCCTTCAAATAATGGCATATCGCATCTTATTGAGCACATGCTTTTCAGGGGGACTGGAAAAAGGCCAGATTATTCTGCAATAAATCGTGAGATGGAAAGTTTCGGCCAGGCTAGGATATGCTATACCAACTATAATAACATCCCATTGGGAATGAATGTGCCCACGGAGTACACCGAAGATGCCGCAGACTTCATATCGGACCTGCTTTACAACTCAAAGTTCGAAAAATCCTCAGTTGACATCGAGAGGAAACTTATTGCAAACGAGATTGCCATAGATGACGACAACCTGTTTAGATTATCGCTGAAGAACCTTTATAGGAATTTATACGAGAATGGGTGCGTATTCAATCGGATAGGCAGCAAGGACGTAGTAATGAATCTGGCCCATGACGATGTCTTGGAGTTCTACATGGATTTTTTTACACCCGACAACACACAGGTATTCTATGCAGGACCGGAATCACTCAAACGCTCGGTTGAAATCATAGAGAGGACTTTCCCGCATGATTTCAGAAAGTGCAGACCTAAAGATATTCCGAGGATAAATGAATGCGCAGTTCCTCCCAGATTCGAATATATAGCCAAACCTTCCAGTAACAGCAGTTATATATCCACAGGATTGCCCATGATCGACCCGACTTATGAAGAAGAATTGTCGATGAACGTCCTCAAGATGCAGCTTGGACGGAAGGTTTTCGATACCGTTGTTCATAGCAGAGGTGTTTCGTACATGAGATCCGCTAGATTCAATAAACTGCTCAACAGCGGGACGCTCACGCATACTGCCACATGCGACAAGAAGGACCTTGCGGTAGTTCGTGACGCAGTTCTTGAAGAGCTGAAAAGGTACGAAGATGGAAGGATAGATACCGATGAGATAAAGGGTGCTATGAATGTCATAGAAAATATGGGAAAGGTGCGACCGGAAGATACTCTAAATAACGCTCAAAGATGCATGCAGGACTATGCACAGGGAGATATATACAAGTCCGAAAAGATTAATAACATCAGTAATCTTATCGCTCCAGAGAGTGTGATAGAGGTTGCCAGGAACAGGATAGACACCTCGAAACTGTCGACAGTCGTAGTCGGAGATTCGGCGTATATGTGAAACTCTGGTTTGCACTAATTGAAGAACTTTACCATCAGGAAATCATCGAAATACTCGCCGTCCCTTTCCGTATGCTTCTTGAGGACGGCTTCTATCTCGAAGCCATATTTCTTGAAGAAGCTTATGGCTCTCATGTTATCGGAATTGACTTCCATCTCTATCCTCTTGAACCTGCTGGTGTATTTCAGTTTGTCCAGAAGGTGCTCCATCATCTCGGCGCCGACGCCTTCCCCCCTCTTGCCGGGCTTCACGACAACGGGCCCTATGTATGCTATGTGCCTCGCCTGCCCTACCTTCCTGACGGCCGTTATGAAGCCGACGACTTCCCTTCTTTTCACGCATACAAAGCTGTACCTTCTTTTCAGCATGATCTTCCATTTCTTCCGGAAGTCATTCACGTTTATCGGGTCGTAGTAGAGGAAGCGGTTCGCACTCTTGGAGAAATACATCTTTTCAACGTCTTCAAGGTCTTTGTCTTCAGCTTTCCTTATCAAACTCGATTACCCCACAGGTGGATTACAAGCAATCAGATTGCCCGCTGATGGTGTTTAATGGTTCGTCATACAGCCTTATAAAACTAACTCGGATAACCCGGTAGGAGTGTTCCTTTTTTAAAGTTTGTGTGTGAATACAGCCCTTATGAGTGGAGACTACGCAAATGGGGAGCCGTGTGATTTCGGCCGCCAGCTGGAAGGTCTGCACGACAAGCTCTTGCGCTTCGCGTACAGCCTGACTTCTGACTACAACGACAGCACAGACCTGCTTCAGGAAACGCTGGCCAATGCATGGGAACACAGGAGTCAATATGATGAGGGCACGAACCTGAAGGCATGGACCTTCAAGATAATGAAGAACACATTCATCAACAACTACCGCAGGAATGTCAGAAAGAAGGAGATAATGGATGATTCTCCTAGCTCCTACCTCTTGCCCGAAAGTGCCTCCCGGACAGAAGAGTACACGGATTCATCCCTTATCGTGATGGACATCGAAAGGGAGATAGGAAAGCTTGCTGATGACCAGAGGATACCGTTCCTCATGCACGTCGATGGATACAAGTACAAGGAGATAGCGGATAAGCTCGGTCTGAAGTTAGGGACAGTGAAGAGCAGGATATTCTTCGCGCGCAGGAACCTCCGGGAAGAACTAGAATTCTAACAATAACAGAACATACCATGTGAATGCACCGTTATGCTTTTCATCGGGTATTATTGCCCTTTATAAATTTTTTCAGGAAATTAATCGAATGACTACCATTTTCTCGATGGCCGGGAAGGATCCGAATACGGGCGGCGAGTTCGCACTCAAGTTTGCAGACACCCGTCAGACGATCAGTTATAGCAACGGCGACGAGGTGCCTGATGACGTATCTTCCAAGATAGTCCTTCCTGCAAGAACGCAATATGCATTCTCAAGATGCGGGAACAACGAATGCGCAAACGAAGGGAGCAGTAGCAACAACAAAAGAAGCGGAAAATACATCGAACTACAGAAGTCCTACACGAGGATAGCGGATGCGTGCAACGGCGATAATGCGGAAATCTATGACATGGTCATGAAAGGGCTCACATGCGGTCAGGTAAAGGAAATAGATGAGATGAACATAATACAGAAGCAATATGACGAAGATAGAAGCACGAGCTTCATTTTCACGACATACAAAGGAGACATAGCAATCTACGATGTCAGCAACAAAGGCGTGGCGAAGAGGACCTGTCGTGTCTTCAAGGGAACGGGCGGAGGCCATGCGCGCGACGTCGTAAAGGCTAGCATAAAATGCGGCGATGATGAAGTGGGCTCGTTTACCATAGAGGATGGCATATGCGTAGCGATGCGCGCGATGGAGATAGCAAACCATAACGACGAGAAATACACCGGCGGCCACGTTGACGTTGCAATACTGACAAAGTCCGGAGCAAGGCATTTCAGGCATATGAAGAAGCTCGATGGCGCCATGAAAGAGTCGTACATACAGGAGATTGTAAAGAGGAAGCTGCAGGAAGGTCCGATAGCACCGGAAGACGCGGCCAGTTATTCGGAAACCCTCAGGTTCCTGAGGGGCTCGGAGCAGTACGGGGCCGTAAACAATATACTCGAGAACCCCAATCCCAAGTCACTTGCGAATGCTCTGAATTACATAGAGGAAGAGCATTACAAAAGCGTAATAGACGCACTTATAGAGACAGACAGCATCGCTCACCTTGAAATGGCACTGGCAAACAGGACGCTGCCGGGGAAATACAAGGAAATCGTCAGAAACTATCTCTCTGACAAGTTCAGCCGATTCGATGCATTGTTCGACCATAAGGCCATGAAGATAATAAAATTCTACTGAAAATGCAGGAACTTAAATCTCTTCCAGTTAATGTTGAATCAATGGCTGACCGTTACATTCAGATGTATCTGAAAGAGGACGGCAAATACGTCGGATTCTGCATGATCGAGGCTGACTTCCGCGCATATAAGCTCAAGAGATACGATTTCAGGGAGAAGGCCTTAAAGAGCGCAATCGACCAGCTAAGGGGTCACTACAGAGAGGCGGAGAGGCGTTCGGGGAAGGACTCTTCCATTGAGGATGCCAGGAATGTCCTTAAAAGCTGCGCTAAAGGCAAATGCGAGGTGGAGTTCTCCGACTGGGACACGACCGAGCTCATTGAAGGCTGCCGCATGCCAATGGATGCACTGAGGGACAAATCGCTCAACATAATCAACACCTGTATAGTGCTGAAAAAGTCGGATTTGAGATGAAGTCCGAATAAAGATAAATATATTGGCGACCATTATAATACAATGGACATTGACATCGCGGCCTATGAGAAGCTCATCGCAAGGTACAGGACAGGAAAGGAGCTGGCCGGGAAGGTCAATCAGATATTCTCTCAGGGCAATTCCCAGCTCTCTGACCCGGAGTATGAGGTCGTCGTCGCCGGATTCATGCAGAACAACGCCATATCGGGACTGTTCGAGAAGGTGAATCCCCAGACTCTCGGGACGGCCGTCATGCCAACGGAGCCGAAGTCGCTTGCTATCGCTTTACTCACCAAGAAGGGATACGACATAGTCGCAACGGACAAGGACCTCGCAGGAGAGGTGGCCGACGTCATCGCAAAGCACCCCCAGACGGGAGAGGCGGTCATATTCAAGTGCGGCCCCGCACAGCCCAGAAAGATGATAGAGTACCTGAAGAGGCCAAGCACCACGTTGTGCATACTCGACAGGCAAAACAGGTTATTCACGTTCAAGAGGGGGCCTGACTGGGCATCATTCCTGGCATTCCACGAAGACGAGAAAGCATCACACCATGCAGTAGAAGAGGTGCATCCGGAGCCTGCGCAGGAAAGCGTCGTTGTCACTGAGGAAACGCCCCGGAACGAGCATGCATCAGAGCAGCCTTATGATGAGCCTGAAAGGGAAGAAAGCCCCGAATATGACGCAAAATCCGCTTACGAGCCTGCTCCGGAGGAGCCAAAGGAGGAGATAACGGTGGAGGATGGCGCATCGTCCCCGCAGGCATCATTCCATCCCTCGGAGGACGGAAGCGACGAAGTGGAAAAGGAAGAGGACGAGTCACTAGGTGACGATTCAGATGATGATTACGACGAGGACGAGGATGAAGGCGAGGAGACGCTTTCCGGGAGGGGTCCGAGCTTCTTCGTCGGCAACAGGAAACTCCCGAGGATACTGAAAGAAGACGAGGTCGCCAGTATGATAAGGATATCGAAGCCCATACAGAGGGACGCCATACTCCTGCAGTGCATGTACTTCCTCGGCATGAGCAATGCCGAGATCCAGAACCTGAAGGTCGAGGACATAGACTTCTCTGAGAACAAGGTCCGGATATCACAGGGCAAGAACCGGAGAGAAAGGCGCCTTCCTATGCCTGATGAGCTCTCCCAGGACCTGAAGGCGTTCATAGGCGCAAGGCCTGAGGGATACGTAATAAGGGGTCGGGACAAGAAGGGAAAGAGGATATCAGACCGCCACATAAGAAGGATAGTCAAGGCCTACGCGAAGGAAGCGAACGTTAAGAACTGGAAGGAGATACACCCGCACAC
>CAZGWZ010000056.1:0-6789 GCA_964529545.1 uncultured archaeon | reverse complement strand
ATCCGAGCGAGCTTACGCCGACTATCTTGGATATGCTGTTCATGTCGAGCGGGTCTGGTGACATGAACAGTGCCGCCTCTATCAGACCCTTATGGTTGTTCGATTGCATATCTCCCTTCACCTGTAGTTCTTTCCATCTTCCTAATTTGACGTCCCAATCTTAAAAATCCTATGGCTGCGTAGTCGAGGGACGCTATTATGGCCAGCTTGAACATCGACAGCTCCCCGAGCGTCCCCCTGAGCATGTCGAAGATGAGCCTCGTTGACATGAAGCCCACCGCGGTCATTAGGAGTATGCCGAGCCCGAAGTCCGTCTCCATGGACTCTCTGTGCTTTGAGCCCATGAAGAGTGTTATACCCATCATCGCATATGCGATTGTGTAAGAGTCATCCTTGAAGAGGTTGTTGCCTTCCACGAAAACCGACGCCATCAGGCATGAGAGCACGAGCATCAGGTTGCCGTAGTACTTCATGTCAGGCCGCCTTCCTCTCCTTTATGAATATCTCGTCGAACATCTCCTTCTGGGTGCATTCGACCTTCTTCTGGTTGTCGAGATGCATCAGAGGCATGAAGTGGTCTATCACGTTCTCGCGCTCCCAGTTTCCCACGAGCTTTGAGAACTCGACCCTGTTGCCGTTTATCTTTCCGAGCATGGATGTTATCCTGTTGTAGAGGCTGTCTATCCTCGCTGCTATGTCATCTGTCCTTATGTTTATCTTACCCCTCATCCTCTTCACCTTTAGGTCCCTTCTCTTCTCTGCCGCCAGAACTCTTCTGAGGGAGCCGACAAGATCTGTTATGGTCACCTTTCTGACAGGCTTTCTCCTCGGGACCACCTCTAGCGGGTCCACCTCGGGATGCTCCTCGACCTCGACGTCAGCAAGCTCTGACGCGTCGAATTCCTCAAGGTCGGCGAACTCGTTCGTTTCTGGTCCCCTGTCCATCTTCATTATCTTTATGTAGTCGGACTTCATGCGGAGAAGCACGGCTGCTATCATGACCCACTTCGCCGGCACCCTGAAGTCGAGCTCGTTCAGGGTGGCTATGTGCTCGCTGAATCCCTTGGAGAGCAGGTTCAAGTCAAGGTTCCACGGGTCGAGGCTGTTCATCGCCACGACCTCGTATATTATCTGCTCCCAGGAGTTCTCACTTGGTATCAGGTCCAGTATCTCCTGTTCTTTGCCAGAAATTTCATGCCCGTTGTTGTCAAGTTTTGTCTCTTCCATATATATTCTATTATTGAATCCAAACTTTATTAATTCTGAGCAGGAACCGGACGCCTAGGGCAAAGCCCTTTATAAATTTGCCATCCAAAGTCTGGTCATGGAGTTCAAGGACGTGCGCGAGGAGAAGGCGGTCGATTCACTTATCGCGCTTCTGAAGGAAGGAAATTACAGGAAGGCCACGATAACTCTGGGTGAGCTTCGCGGAGATCCCGAGGAGTTCATGAAGCTTTTCAGCTTCCTTACGGAGGGGAGCGAGTTAGGCAAGACGAAGCTTAAGATAAAAGCTGTGAGGGCAAAGGTCGACTGCCTGTCGTGCGACTGGAAGGGCGACCCCAAGATATACAGGAACCATGTGGAGTGCCCGAGGTGCAGGGGCGACGTCAAGGTCCTAAAGGGCCAAGAGTTCGTCGTGCATGTCTGAAAGTTGCCCTGAGATGTCCTTCTCTGAGTAGAAAAGATGGCTCCTGCATCCGCAGTCAGAGCATCCGAAGCCCCTGACGGAATCCAGTTTCTCTGAGAGCCTTCCAGCTATTATGCATTCAAGCCTTTTTCTGCTCTCTATCCTCAGGACGTCTTTTATCTCAGCTTCCCTGAGAAGGTAGTCTATATGCCAGTGCATCCTCTTCTCATTCCTTCTGTGCCGGTCTACCCTTGCGTCAAGCCCGTTCATTGCAGAGCCGACGTAGTAGTAGAAGCCCTTTCTGAATCTGATCGGGCCAAGCTTGCCTATGGTCATCTCCTGCGGCCTTCGGAGCTCCATCAGAAGGACGTAGCTCCCTTTCTTTACGTCCCTGCTTGCGACACCCATTATAAGATGAGTCGCCTTTCATCTATTTTAATATAATTATCTCATAATGGAGCGTATGGTCTGCTTGCTGTGCGACAATAAGAAGACTGTGATAGCCCTCCAGCAGGGAAGGCTCTGCAGGGGATGCTTCGTGAAGTACTTCCAGAAGAAGGTGTACAGGACCATAAGAAAGCATGATCTGTTCGACAAGGACGACGTCCTCTGCGTCGGCTGCTCCGGCGGCAAGGACTCCCTTGCCGCTCTCTACATAGTCAACAAGATAGCGAAGGAGAGGAAGCAGAGGGTTTTCGCCCTGGGGGTCGACGAGGGCGTCAAGGGATACCGCGACGTCCAGCTTAAGGACATGAAGAGATTCTGCGAAGAGCACGATATAGAGTTCCACATAGTTAAGTTCACAGACGTCTACGGCAGGACCAATGAGGACCTCATGAGGATTGCGAGGAGGAAGAAGGTGAACATCAGCGACTGCGGCCTCTGCGGCATACTGAGAAGGAGGATCATGAACAAGTTCGCGCGCGAGAACGGCGCGACCAAGATGGTGGTCGGCCACAACCTCGACGACGAGGCCCAGACCACGCTCATGAACATGTTCAAGGGCTCTCTCGACCTCATGGCAAGGCTCGGCCCGGCTCCGGGCTCCGCAAATCACAAGGACTTCATACCCAGAATAAAGCCTCTCTACTTCTGCACTAACGAGGAGACGGAGTTGTACACGAAGCTCATGGGATTTAAGGTCCTCTACAAGGCATGCCCCCACAGGAAGGCATCGTTCAGGGAGCACATAGATAACATGCTTGAGGCAACTGAGAGGGGCTATCCCGGTACCAAGACCGCGCTCATAAATAATTCGCTGAGGATAATACCGATACTGAGAAAGGAACTCGGGTCGGGGAAGATAAGCTCGTGCAGCATGTGCGGTGAGCCGAGCAAGAACAAGGTGTGCAAGTCATGCGCTACGCTTGAAAAACTTGGTATATATTCTTGATGAGGTTTCGTCTGGATGTTCACACATCACCAAAGGGTGCATTCAGGCGGAGACCTTCATTCCAGGAACGATAATCGTCCTGCCGGCGGGGGACGGCTGGCGCCCTCTCGGGGCCTCGGGGTGTCCAGCGAGGTACTCGTCGCTGTAGGTCCAAATGTAGTAGTCGTCCGTGAGCATCCACTCGTCCCTCGTGGTTGCGAACTCGTCGCCTATCCCCCCGAACTGGGAATACACCCTGAAGTAGTCCACCCCCGCAGAGTCGAGGTTGCGGAACCTCAGTCCTTCCCAGCGACCTGCAAGTTTCCCGTCCACGTAAGCTTCGGCAAGACCATCGTTGCTTCCATTCTCCCCCGGTCCGTTAAGCGAATTCATCACGACTCTCAACGTTATGCTTAGCCATTTCTCGCTTGATGTGTCAATGTAATATGGCTCTTCCGGGTTGTCAGGATTGTGCCAGTCCAAAGTCTCTCCATATGGGGATTCCTGGTCGTGGTGGTAGAAGTAGAATCTGAGGAAGCCCTTCCCGTTCCATCGCGCCTTGTACCACGCTATCCCCGCCCTGTATCCTTCGTCGTAGTAAGGGGCACCCGGATGGTCGTCCCAGTCTTCGCCCCCGCCAAGAGATGGTATTTTACCGGAAATAACGAAATCGAAGCCCGGCCTGAACATGATGTTGTAGCTCAGGTAAAGTTCCTCGTGTACATCGTCCCCGGGAACGTACACTTTGAATTTAGTTCCCTGGTCTACGCCGTTCACGGTCCCTTCGGGGAAGATGAATCTCATAGCTTTCGTAACATCATGCTGCACTATGGAGACTATGTTGTTGTTCTTGAACCAGTCCCATTCCATGTTCCAGTCGTCCTCCCATTCGCCGGGATGGGAAATGTACGCGCCGAGCGAGTTGTCCTCGAAGTCGTTGCTGAAAAAGATGTTGTAATTTGCCGGGTCGTATGTGAGGTTCTCCCCCCGGACGCAGACGCCGCCAGAGCACGTCTCTCCAGAGGTGCACTCATCATAAACATCTTCTCTGTTTCCGCATGAGTCATAGTAGTAGACGTCGCCCCCGTAGCATCGCATGGATGCGTGGCTTTCGCATGCGGGACCACCGTCTCCCTCCGACAGGTTGACATCGAAGCCGTTTATGTCGGTTTCTGTTATGGAGTTCCACATGCTCACGTCGCTGCCGTGACCGAGAACCCTTATGTAGTCCGCGGTCACGGGCTCGAATGTGAAAGTCTGGTACTGGTTGGGCATGCCGGGCTCGCTCTCCATTCCGTTTGCCGAGGTGTTCAGCCATGTGACATTGTCAGTCGAATACTGGATGTCGAAATATCTTATAGAGTCTGCATGAAACGCCAGTCTCAGGTAGTTCACTGTGGATGTCGCGTTGAGTTCATAGGCAATCCACTCATCATTACCGTTCGCCGCCCAGCGACTTTCGTCTGTAAAGATCCCATCCAGCGTCTTTGATGGCACGTTTTCAGCATTCTCAGAAGAACTTGCCCAGACATCTACTATGGCAGTTGAACAATACGGCTGCTCTTCAATGCCCGCGTCGAACCTCAATATCTGCCACCCTCCGTGGCAGTCCCATGCGTTCGATGCCCGGGAGCAGGAATACACGACAACGAAGTTCCTCTCCGCTGACGCTCCCGGCTCAGAGAGCCCGAAATCGGAAGCCTTCAATGATAATTGTGCGGACACACCGCCGCTTAACCAGTCGCCTCCAAGTGAATCCCCTGACAGCTCGACACTCTCCCACGAGCTGCCGCTATAGCTTACGTATCCATATTTGTAGACTGCGTTGTCGTCCGCGTTGATGCTGATGGTGTCTGTATCGGACACAGACGAAAATAGTATACTGCTGCTTCCTAGAGTGTATCCCTGATGGGGCACCGAGAATTGGGGGTAATCCCGATGTGCGGCCATGCCCGTAAATGACAAATTTGCCGTGACAAAGAGTGAAAGGCATACAAGAACCATAACCATGTAGATGTAGGCGAATCTTGGACTCATAATATGAATATCGTTTGGTTGGGTTAAATTCTTGGCGGGTAACAGTTTTTAAGCCTCGGCGCGTTCACTTCTTATGAATTGTATACTCATCCACTACTCGGAGATTGCGCTCAAGGGAAGGAACAGGATATTCTTTGAAAAGAAACTGATAGAGAACATAAAGTCCGCGCTCTCATCTGAGAAGCCGTTTGTGAAGAGGCTATCCGGAAGGATAATGTTGATACACGACGGCAGCGAGAAGAAGATAAGGGAAAGGCTCATGAAGGTTCCGGGAATATCCAGCTTCTCCTTTGCTGTTGAGGCCGAGAAGGACATGGAAGACATAAGAAAAGCGATAGACTCCATTGCCAAAGGGATGAAGATAAAGACGTTTGCGGTATCTGCGAGCAGGGCTGACAAGAGCTTTGGCCGCAGTTCGAAGGAGATTAACGAGGTTCTCGGCGATTACATAAGGAAGAAGTACAAGTGGAAAGTGGACCTCAGCAACCCGGAATCGACATTCTCCGTTGAAGTCGCATACAAGAGCGTGTTCGTCTACATCGAGAAGGTCAGGGGCATGGGGGGCCTTCCTGTCGGGACGAGCGGAACGCTTGTGTCCCTGCTCTCCGGGGGTATAGACAGCCCGGTTGCTTCTTACGAGATGTTCAAGAGGGGATGCAGGATAGTGTTTGTGCACTTCCACAACTGGACCAGTGAGAAGGAGATAGTAAGGGACAAGGTGAAGAGCATAGTTGAGATGCTCTCCGAGTACCAGCCCAGGACCCGGCTGTACATGATTCCCTTCGAGGAGATACAGAAGAACCTTATCATGAAGGTTCCCTCAGAGCTTAGGATGATAGTCTACAGGCGCATGATGTTTGAGATAGCGGGCATGATAGCAAGGAAGGAGAAGGCTCTCGGTTTCGTAACAGGCGACTCCATAGGCCAGGTCGCTTCCCAGACCCTTGAGAACCTCAACTGTATATATTCCAAGGCATGCTTCCCGGTGTTCACGCCGATAGCCTCCATGAACAAGGAGGAGATAATATCGGCTGCGAAGAGGATAGGGACATACGACCTCTCTATACTGCCTTACAGCGACTGCTGCTCATTCCTCGTGGCGAAGCATCCGGAGACCAAGGCCAGGGCCGGGATGATAGATAAGGTCGAGAGCGGGATAGACATTGACGGCCTTTCATCAAAGGCGCTCGGCGCCGCAGAGATATCAGAATTCTAAGGATTGCGCTTGCAGGGGCCGTAGCCGCTAGCCGAACCCGATGGCGTAGTATGCGACGACAGCGTCATAGTCGCCGGTCTTCTCGCCTGATGACGTCTTCTCTATGAGCTTTGCTTTCATCCCTAGCTCCTTTGCCACGAAGACGCAGATGGCAATCGGCCCGAAGCCGCATATTGAAGCATCCATCTCGTCGAGCTTTCTGAACAGCCCTTTCGCGTCAAGCCTGAGTATCTCTCTGAGCGCGGCCTCGTCCTTCATGTCTGCTATGCTCTGGGGCAGGTAGTGGGAGAAGTCGCTTGATGCTATCACGCATGCCTCTCCTTCCTTTATGATGCCGGCGATTGCACTGCCGAGCTTCTCGCATTTTTCTAGGAAGGCTTCTGAGTAGTCGGTGTTCATTATGCATATGGGGACGAAGCTGAATTCCCCGAAGCGGTGCTTCATGATAGGCAGCTGCACCTCTATGCTGTGCTCATGCGAATGCGCAGCCTCGTCATCGGAGAGGAAGCTGCATGAGGACTTCAGCCTTTCCGAGAG
>CAZGWZ010000055.1:0-6940 GCA_964529545.1 uncultured archaeon | reverse complement strand
AAGGCGCGATTAGTCTACTTCCTTCGGTTGCCGCCGAGGAGCTTCTTCCACTGCCATGCGAACTTCTTGAGTTTGCTGCTCCTGCCGAAGCCGCATGAGGCGCATTCCTTGTGTTTTACGTGGTAGCTCCTCTGCCCGCATCTCCTGCAGAGTATGTGGCTCCTCTTGTTCCTCTTACCAAAAGAAGGTGTTCCCTTTGTCATTAAAAATCACTGTCTTTCCGCATTTCACTTCTCGGGAGATATGAGCACGATGTTGTCGCCCCTCACAAGCACCTTGCCAAGCTTCACGCTGCTCTCCTTGTCCTCAAGGGTAGCATCGTCGAGCCATAGGTTTATGTGGGAGTCGAACGCCCTGAGTGTGCCGGTTATTTTTGCCCCATTATACTTAAGCTGTATTATCACTTTCTTGTCCTGCGAACTTCCAAGAACATCCAAAGGTCTCTGCATTTTTTAATCACCCGATTTTTTTAATAAAAAGCGGAAACGCCTCCGCTTGGATAGTATATAACAAGTAAAATATATATAAAGATATCGCTCAATATAGAGATAAGTGATTTTCATGGCACTATGGCATCTGAGGTCCAAAAGGAAGCCCACGGGCGGAAGGCTGCACAGGCTAAAGAAGAAGAGAAGGACCAACATCGGGAGCATGCCGGTCGAGACCAAGATAGGCGCAAGGCACGTGACGAAGAAGAGGGTCGAGGGCGGCAACGTAAAGCTCAGGCTGTCGGCTGTGGAGAAGGTCAACGTCGCTGACGTAAAGACCGGCAAGATAAAGAGGGTCAAGGTCATCTCCGTCAAGGAGAACAAGGCCAACATCCACTACATAAGGCGAAACGTACTGACCAAGGGCGCCCTGATAGAGACAGAGGCAGGGCTTGCAAGGGTCACCTCAAGGCCGGGCCAGCAGGGAATAGTAAACGCGGTTCTCGTAGAAGAGAAGAAGTGATAGTCGCTGGTCGGGTTTTATAAAATTTTCTACCACTCTAGAAGCATGCTTAAGCTGGTCTATTGGAATGCGGAGAATGCCCTCGGAGCAGAGATATCCCGTAACGCCCGCTATAAAAAGAACCTGGGCGACATGGACAGTTTCTACAACCACTCCATAAACGTCGGAAGGCTTGCCTACATGACTTCGCTGAGAATGATCGGCAAGGCAAGCGGAATAGAACCTGAGGAAGTCTATGCGTCGGGCGTGTTCCATGACATAGGAAAGCTTTATGCAGAAGGCGGGGATGAAGACCCCGAACTGCTCTTTGACGGCATATACGGCTACAACTACCTGAAAAGGGAAGGACGTAACAAAATGGCGGACAACATCCTGCCCTCATTCACGCTCAAGGAGCTGATTGAGCTGAAGGGTGGCTCATTCATGGGATTCGAATGCACTGACGTGATCCCTGTCACATGGCCTCAGAAGATTGTTGTATACAGCGACTGCATGATAGACGGCAAAGGAAACTACGTAAAGTTCGACAAAAGGATGGAAGACATATCGGACAGGTATGAAGAAGACTCGCTTATGATGCTGTCTCTTGAGAACGGCGGAAGGGAGAGGCTAAGGGAACTCTGTGAAGAAATCGGCAAGCTAACAGGGATTTGACGCCCACGCATCTGTTCCCGGCATGTATAATTTATATTGCACTTTATTCAATTAGATTATATGATGAGCAAATACATGCAGGTCATCTGGCTGTACCTCATAGGCATAGCAGTCATAATGGTGGGCCTCATAATGCTTTCCATGAATTCTGGCCCAAGCAGCTTCATATTCATGCTGATGGGCCTTGCTATAGCTGCGATTGGCGCCGCCCACGGAAGGAAGATGAGGATGATGGGCCAGCTCGACATGGGTCAGGTGATGCAGCAGAAGGCCGGGCAGGAGCAGGTGCAAGAGGAAGGCGGGACAGGAGAGGAGGCGCAGGAAGAGGCAACCGAAGGCGTGGCGGCCGGGCAGGAGGCCCTGAATGCGGAGCCTCAGCCTGATGACCAGGATTACGTGCCCCCGCAGAAGGCAATGAACCTGAACATAGGCTCAAGGATAGGAAGCTTCATGGGAGCGCTCAGGGGCAAGGGCTTCGAGCCCCCGCTTGAGCAGGAGGACATATTCAACATAGAGATGGAAGACATAAAGAAGGGAAAGATAGCGGCCACGAGGGCAGACGTGATAATGCTCGTGTGCCCGAAGTGCGGCTCAGAGAACCAGGAGAAGAACGTGTACTGCTACGACTGCGGCAACAAGCTCCAGAAGAAGGCTTCGGAGCTTGGAGGCAAGCAGGCAGAGATAAGGGTAGAGCCGGGTTCCATATCGATAGTCGATGACAGGAGGGTCGCAAAGGTCGTGATATGCCCCAAGTGCAACTCTGCAAACAAGGTGGGTGACAAGTTCTGCTTCAGCTGCGGCAAGAAGATACTCTCGGATTCGTCTGTCCTTAAGAAGATGGAGAAAACCGTGGCCAAAGAGGAGGAGGCAGAGCCGGAAAAGGTTGTCGCTGCCCCGTCGAAGAAGCCGAAGAGCGCGGCCAAGAAGGCTGCCAAGAGGAAGTCAGCGAAGCTATCGGACCTCGACAAGCTCTTCGCTGACGAGGAGAAGAAGGTAAAGGCGGCAGTGAAGAAGGCTAAGTAATTTAAGACCTGCGCCTGAATTTAATGTAATGACAGTTTCTGAAAGGGTAAAGGCAATATCCCAGTCGCCGACGCTCTCTCTCAATGCCAAGGTAAAGAGGATGAAGGCGGACGGCGAGGATGTCCTGAACTTCACGGCAGGCGAGCCGGATTTCGACACGCCCGACAACATAAAGGATGCGGCGATTGACGCGATAAGGTCCGGATTCACGAAATACACCGCATCAAGCGGGACGCCCGAGCTGAGGAGCAGGATATGCGGGAAGCTTAAGAGGGAGAACGGCCTCTCCTATAAGCCTGATGAGATTATAGTCAGCTGCGGCGGAAAGCACGTCCTCTATAACATAATGGTGGCGCTCTGCAATCCCGGCGACGAGGTGATAATACCAAAGCCGTACTGGGTGAGCTACCCGGAGCAGGTAAGGCTCGTTGGAGGAAAGCCGGTATTCACCGATACGTCCAAGGAGAACGGATTCAGGCTGAGGGCTAAAGACGTAGAGAAGGCTGTCACGAAGAAGACGAGGGCGCTGATACTCAACTCCCCTAACAACCCTTCAGGCGCGGTATGCGGGAGAAAGGAGCTGGAAGACATAGCTAAGATGGCGGTTGACAATGATTTCTATGTCATATCTGACGAGATATACGAGCATCTGGTTTACGATGGCAGGCACGTTTCCATAGCAGGCCTCGGGAAGGGCATAAGGGAGAGGACCATAACGGTGAACGGGGCTGCGAAGGCCTACGCCATGACGGGCTGGAGGATAGGATGGGCAGCAGGCCCGGAGGATGTCATAAAGGCCATGGGGAAGTTCCAGTCCCACACGACATCTAACCCATCGTCCATATCCCAGGCGGCGTACGCAGAGGCTATAACCGGAAGCCAGGATTCTGTTAAGAGGATGCGCGAGGAGTTCCGCAGGAGAAGGGACATCATGGTCAAGGGGCTGAACGGCATAGACGGAATCGAATGCGGGGTTCCGGACGGTTCTTTCTACGTGTTCCCTGACGTGTCCGGATGCTTCAGAAGCGGAATGAAGGACTCGCTCTCATTCTCCGAGAGGCTCATTGATAAGGCGAAGGTCGCGACGGTCCCGGGGGTAGCGTTCGGCGTGGAAGGCCACTTGAGGATGTCATACGCATGCTCAGAGGAGAACATACGAAAGGGCCTTGAGAGGATTGTTGATTTCGTTCGAGGAATCTGATTATTATCTCTAATTTAAGTGAGATTAGACAAAAATTAATTAATGGCAGACCAGAAGCTAGTTGAGTACATACGAAGCTATCTAGAACAGGGCTACACCGAGGCCGAGATAAGGCAGACCCTGTCGATGCAGGGCATGGACCTCGCGGTAATCGACCAGGCATTTTCTGAAGCGGGCAGGCAGCCGGCATCAGGAGGGGGGCCTTCGAAGGGCGGCGCTGACATCGTGATAGCCGGCATACACGTGAACCTTACGCTTATATGCATGCTCGGTTTCGTGGTCGCGGTGATACAGACGATAGTAGGCGTGCTGGCACTTGCGACGGGGGCCGAGTTCTCCTTCTTCGGTGGTGCGGCAGTCGCCCCGGGGATAGCCATATCGCTGGTCTACCTCCTGACAGGGCTCGCAAGCTTCGGCGCGTTCTTCCTGCTTCTTAGCGGGAACAAGATGGGATTCCTGATGGCGCTAGCCATCGGAGCGATATCCATAGTAATCATAATCATGACGCTCCAGCTGGTAAACCCGTTCCTGTACATATGGATAGTGATAGTGGGTTATCTTTTCCTTAACAAGGGCCAGTTCGAAGGGCCGGCGTCGCCTAATCGAGATGCCTGAGTATCTCTCTCATGTCCTTCTTCTCTATCACGACGTCCCCGGCTTCCACTACTTCTCTCTTTGCATTGAACGCTATGCCAAGGCCGGCGGCCTTTATCACGTCGACGTCGTTGTAGGCATCCCCGACGAACACGCACTCCTCCATGCTTATGCCCTCCCTCTCCGCGAGTATCCTGAGGGCCTTCGCCTTGTGCTCGGCATCGTCGAATTCCGGAGGCACTATGCATCCGCTTATGTTGCCGTCTTTGTCGAATCGTATCCGGTTTATTATAATATGGTCGAACGTCTCTTCCGCATCGGGGATGAAGTGCTTGACGACCATGTAGAGCCCGCCGGAGATTATCGCAAGCTTGTATCCCCGTCTCTTGAGCTCTGCGAGCGTCTCCCTGACGCCTCTCATCAGCCTGAAACCGGATATGACGTTTTCTATGTCGCTCCTTGTGACGCCGTTGTCCTTCCAGAGGTTGAGGTCATGCTCGACCCACTGGCTGAAGGTTATATCTCCGCTGAAGAACATCTTATTGGCTATGTCGAGCTTCTTCCGGTCTATGCCCAGCTCCTCATGGACCATCCTCCACACGGACAGTATCTCGTCTATGAGTGTGCCGTCCACATCGAAACCTACGAGTCTGTATTTCATGGGAAGCTCCCCGTTATCCTCTTAAATTCGCTGAGTGACAGCTCGCTTATCTTCTTTCCAAGCATGCCCTCAGGTAAGTTCATTTCCTGTACCGACTCCTTTGCGCTCCTCTTTGTCTTTCCTGATATCCTTACCATGGCCTCGCGAAGGGCGTTCTTGAGCTTCTTGTCGTCCTGCAGGATGAGCTCCCGCAGGAAAGAATCCTTCATGCCCCCGGATTTTCTCGGCGTCAGGCGTATTACGTCGCTGTCCGTGTCAGGCCTCGGCTCCCAGGCATCCCTTCCCACATGAAGAAGCGTCTCGATCGAAAAGAATGCCTGGGCAAAGAGCGAGAGCTTGGAGTAGCATGCGTCATCCGGTCCTGCGATGAGCCTGCCTACGAACTTCGTCGGAAGCGTGAGCACGGCGGTCCTGAAGCGCTTGCCAAAAAGTGCTCTTATGAGGGGCTCGCTTATGCTGTAGGGAGGATTGCTGACTATGGCATCGCAGCTGAGGCCCCCAGGGATGATGTCGAGTGCGTTCCCTATCACTATCTCGACGTTCTTATGGCCGGAGAGGTTCCCGGTGAGCACGGGCTTCAGCCTCTCGTCCTTCTCTATTGCCATGACCTTCCTGCATCTTCCCGCTATGGCATCTGTCAGGGCGCCTGACCCTGCCCCTATCTCAAGTACGGTGTCCTCCTTGCCGATGTCAGCGAATGACACGATCTTCTCAAGGAGCTTTCTGTCCTTCATGAAGACCTGGTCAAAAGAAGCATCCTGGCTAACCATGGAAGTTTTCATGAATGTATTTTGTGGATGCGTATTAAATTAATTCCGGAAGGTCCTGATAGAATAAATTACTTACGGAACTGGAGTTCAGGAAATAAAAATGTATGATAATTAGCATTTCAAATCAACTTTTTAATTACAGTATTAAAAATGTCTTATGGGATGCTGTAATATCTGGAATAAATTTGATGAAAAGAACAATCTGATTAAAGAATATTCACACTGGAAACTGCTTATACGAAAAAATCACCCATATTTGGGAAGCTGTGTTGTTATAACCAAAAAGCATCATGAAAAATTTTCTGAACTGAATAATGATGAAATTATTGATTATCTTAAAATCGTAAAGGAAATTGAAAATGCACTGAAGAATGCGTTCGATTATGATGTTATTCATCATATGATGTTGATGTTCAAAGATAAGCATACACACTTTCACATATTTCCAAGGTACAAAGAATCGAGAGATTTCGCAGGTATAAAATGGATAGATGAATTCACTCCGAATCCTTTGGGAAAAAAGAAAGTGGTCGAACAAGATATACTTGATGAGATTTCTGAAGAAATTAGCAGACACCTATAATATAATTCATTTCTTAGTACAATTTTGAAAAATCATCATATACGTCATCTCTGTGACCAATGAAGAGGATAATTACCTTCTTTTCACTTTCTCTGATTTCATATATTGCCCTGTAATCTCCTATTCGCAGACTCCAGAATTGAGTATATCTCAAATGTTTTCCTCTCTTATCGGGGAACTCTTTTAATTCAAGCATCTTTTTCTTAATCTGTCTGCTTATTCCCGGATCAATTTTCTTGAGAAACTTATCTGCTAACGGGTGTAAAAGAATCTTAAACATCAGAATCATCGAGAGGTATTAGTATTTCAGGCTTTACTTCGACTTCCTTGCTCCTTTTCATTAACATCTTGAAGAATTCCATAGTCTTCATCTTGTCCTCATACATAGCAATAATGGTCTTGACAGCATCACTTCTACTTCTAAACTTTCCTTCCTCAACCCATTCATCAATTTCATTGACTGTTTTTTCAGGAACTCTCAGTTGAACTTGTACCATGTTATC
>CAZGWZ010000054.1:0-6963 GCA_964529545.1 uncultured archaeon | reverse complement strand
GCTCGTGATAGGCGTCGGATACTTCGTCTACTTCGAGGGAACCACAGGGCAGACCATAGGAAAGAAGGTCGTCAACATAAAGGTAGTAAGGGAAGACGGCAAGCAGATGACATACATGGAAGCCCTGATAAGAACCATACTGAGGGTAGTCGACGGAATCGGGATGTACCTAGTGGGACTTATCGTGATCCTGGCGACAGAGAAGAAGCAGAGGATCGGTGACATAGCAGCAAAGACTCTTGTAGTGAAGGCTTAGGCCTTCACTCATTTTTATTTTATTTCATCACTACTATTTGTAATATGGCTTTCGAAGCAGAGTCCATGGAAGCCCTCAAATGGGCAGCGGTCATATTCATAGCAGGCTTCATAGGATACTTCGGCAAGTACCTGAGCAAGCTGGTGATAGCGAGGATACACAGGAAAGGGGGGCCCGAAGACGGGAAGAAGGCAGCATCCCCGCCCAAGACAAAAGAGGAAATGGACTACAAGCTTGAGAAGAAGAGGCTGAAGATCGAAAAGAAGCGCCTCAAGACAAAGAAGTGATGTGATGAGGCAAAACATAATCGGCATAACAGGCATGTCTGCAGCGGCTGTGCCGCTGATATCCATAATGGCCGCCATATCCATGTCGCCGTGGTTCAGCTGGACCGGGAAATTCTTAAGCGACCTCGGGAGGGAAGGTGTCTCCGCCTCCATATTCAACGGCGGGATAGCCGCAGGCGGCGTCCTGGCCAGCATCTTCTGTTACATGGTGTTCAGGAAGGGGGTCTACAAGAGCAGGTACGGGATGGCCGCATTCTTCGTAGCCACCGTATCCCTCGTAGGGGTCGGGGCGTTCCCAGTCTACACCGACATGATACACACGGCGTTTGCGGTCTCATTCTTCCTTTCATCCACCGCAGCGCTGCTCCTGATAGGATACGCAGAGCGCAGAAGCGACGGGAGGCTGGGAACCATCATAATGATACTCGGGCTGGTATCGCTGGCAGCGCTCCCGCTTTATGGAATACCGAGGCCTTTCGGATTCAACGCGTTCGTCGAGATGCTGACATCCGCGGCGATGTCCGCATTCACAGCCATAACGGCGTTAACCGTGATTAAGAAGGGATAAGAGACCAACGTAAAGTTTTTATATCAGAGTGAGAAGTAGAATAATGGCAAATCAAATGAGAGCGATTCTGGCACTGGCATTATTGTCTGTGCTTATCGTATCTGGATGCACGAACGCTCCGAATCCTGCTGACCAGATCATAGATAACGCCAACGAAGACGCAAAGGAAGCCATCGGCGACGCCATGGGCGGCATCGCAGAAGATGTAGGTGACGATCTCTCCCAGGAGCTTGTGAACTTCAGGTGCACGCTCGCTGACCACAGGACCATATACTTCCTTCAGGATAAGGCAAGCGTCAAGAGCGAAGCTGGGGAATCATGGCTCAACGATGAAGGCTTCTTCGCCAAGTTCAGCATCGGCGGAAAGGACTATCTGGTGAAGTACGAGGCTGAAGAGTCCGAAATGACTTTCGAGGACATGTACGTGGCGTACGAGACGTCAAAGACCACCGAAGGCTTCGACTGCGAGATAAACGTGGTAACAGAAGCGGATGTTACTCCTCCGGACCTCGAGATAATAACACCGGACGAGCTGGCTGACAAGATGCTTGCAGAGATGATGGCTGGGCAGTGATTCAGGCGAATCGGAACGTTTATTAGGCATTGCTGCATACGTTAATCAATCGGCGGTATAATGAAAATTATATACATGCTTTCCGTTATCTTGGTAGCAGTGCTCATGGCTTCAGGCTGCACAACCCAGGACACCGGAGCAGCCCGGGGATACACGAATGTAACCCCGGAAGAGGCCATGGACCTGCTGCAGAACAGTTCCGACATTCTGATAATAGACGTCTCGCCTGTGTACGCCAACGGGCACATACCGGGCGCGGTCAACTACTACGTGGGTGACGGTTCGCTCGACAGCGCCATACCGACGCTTGACAAGAACAGGGAATACCTCGTATACTGTCACTCCGACTCAGCTTCCATGCTTGGCTCGCAGAAGCTGGTGGACGCTGGATTCAAGAAGGTGTACAGGCTGAAAGGCAACTACGCCGCCTGGGTGGACGCCGGATTCCCAACGGAGGAATGAGTGGACCGAAGGGGATTTGAACCCCTGGCCTCTTGGATGCGAACCAAGCGATCTACCACTGATCTATCGGCCCATTGTCACTTGTTTTGTTGAACTGATTTAAAAAGACTTCAGTGCCGGAGGGTGTAATTTTTATTTCATTGTCAGCATAATATGCAATGATGGCAGGCATACTCGAAATATTCAACGTCTACGTTCTCGTGGAGGCTACCTGGCTCATACTCCCGGCATATGCAGCAAACGGCCTCGTTCCGCTGTTCAGAGGAAAGAGGAGGCTGGACTTTGGAAAAAACTTCATAGACGGCCAGCCCATACTGGGCCAGGGAAAGACCGTCGAAGGGCTCATCTTCGGGGCGCTGATAGGAGCGCTGATAGGGCTCGTCGAGATGCTCGCGTTCCCCTATCTTCCGTGGAGCCTGTCTGAAGTACCACTCACGCTGGTCGTAATGACACCGGTCATGGGATTCATGCTCGGTCTCGGAGCGCTCGCAGGGGATTCCGCAGGCTCATTCGTGAAGAGGCGCCTGAAGCTAAAAAGGGGTCAAAAGGCCCCGCTTCTGGACCAGCTAGACTTCCTCATAGGGGCCATGCTCTTTGCGGCGATTCTGGCGCCCATGAGGATAGAATGGTTCATACTGATGGCAGTGCTGACGCCTATATTCCACTACACCGCATGCGTCATAGCATATCGCCTCAGGCTCAAGAGGGAACCCTGGTAGGCTAAATCCGCATCAAGAGACGTTTTGCCTGTGGAAAGCTTTATAAATACCACTATTAAGTAGTTATTATGTTAAAGAAAGTATTTGAAGATTACGTGAAGGGATGCGATGAGAAGTCACTGTCAGGCAGGTATGACAACGTTCGCGACCTATACATGAGAATGGAGGCCTCCAAGTCTCTGGTCCCAATGTACAAGACCAAGTTATCCGGATTGGGAGAGATGGAGACAGTTAAAGAAAGCCTCGGAATGATAAACGATTTCTTGCTGGATGATGAATGCGCAAGAATCGGGACGGAAGAGCAGTACGCCGCATTCGTCGAGGCCGCGTACAACATCATGAACTGGAGAAACAACAACGTACTCGGATTCAAGGATGATTACAAGGAACAGAGGGATTTCATAGAATCCAACAAAGAAAGGATAGGCAATAACAAGAAGATTATACAAGATCCGGGTAATTACCTGCCTTCATGAGAACGTTCGTGACCTTCTTGAAGATTGATTGTTTGCTTTCGCTGCCGTCAATCACGAACCACTTCCCGAACACGTTGTCTTCTGCCATCTTCTGATATGAGGAATTGACACTCTTGAGGAAAATCCTGTCAGACTCGTTCCTGTCGAGCCTTCCGTGCTCGTCCATCTTCCTGCGCTTGGATTCCTCAACGGATATGTTCAGTAAGAACACTATGTCCGGCTTTGGGATTCCGAACTGCTCTGCGAATCCAAGTGCATTATTCTTGTCGAACCCGCGTATGCCCTGATATACTATGGTGGAGTTGAAATACCTGTCGCAGATGACGGTCTTGCCTTCGGACAGCCATCCGTTTATCTTCTCCTTGTCCTTGACCATGTCGCCTGCGTAAAGGAGGAACTGCATCTCAGTTGAGAGCTCAGCCTTCCTGTCAAGAAACAGGCGTATGAGCTTACCAAGGTCGCCCTCGTAGTCAGGATATTCTATCCTCACAGAATGGATTCCTTCATCGCTCAGCCGCTTCAGGAGCATCTTGCTCTGGGTCTCAGTGCCCGAGCCGTCGATGCCCTCGAAAACGATCAAGCGTCCTTTCATTCCTCATACTTCCTGAGAAGTTCAATGAGCTTTGGGACCATCACTTCAGGACCCGCAACCGGCCTGAACTCGACCAGTATGCCCTTCCCCTTGTAGTAGTCTATGAGCGGGCTCGTCTGCTTGTGATAGGCTGCAAGCCTGTCCTTTATGACAGCCTCGTTGTCGTCGGGCCTCTGTATGAGCTCTCCGCCGCACTTGTCGCACTTGCCTTCGGTCTTGGGCGCCATCGGAGGCATGTCTATCCCGTCCCTCTGGATGTGGGCGACGTTGTAGATGTCACCGCACTCCTTGCAGACCCTCCTTGCGCACATCTTCTCTATGAGGATGTCCTCAGGCACTGTGATATTCACAGCGGCGTCTATCTTCGTCACGCCGTCGAGCGCCTCGGCCTGCGGTATTGTCCTTGGGAAGCCGTCTAGTATGAAGCCCTTCCCGCAGTCATCCTGAGAGAGCCTCTTCTTAAGGACCTCTATCACGATGTCGTCTGACACCAGGCCACCCGCCTCCATTATGGACTTGACCTTGTTGCCGAGCTCGGAGCCGCTCTTGACCTCAGCCCTGAAAATGTCGCCTGTGGATATGTGAGGGATGCCCAGTATCGGCCCTGCCCTCGAAGAGTAGGTTCCCTTTCCCACGCCTGGCGGGCCGAGGAATACGAATCTGAATGCCATCGATAACACCTACTTCCTGAGCTTCTCCTCGATAGCAGCCTGCGCTGCCGCAAGCCTCGCTATCGGGACCCTGTATGGCGAGCAGCTGACCTCGTTTAAGCCTATCCTGTGACAGAACTTGACCGAATCCGGCTCTCCGCCGTGCTCTCCGCATATCCCTATGTGAATTTTCGGGTTGACCTTCCTGGCGTTCTCTATGCAGTACTGCATAAGCCTTCCCACGCCCTTCTGGTCTATGACCTGGAAGGGGTCTCTCTCGTAGATTCCCTTGTCGACGTAAATCTTCAGGAACTTGGCCGCGTCGTCTCTGCTGAAGCCGCATCCCATCTGGGTAAGGTCGTTAGTGCCGAATGACATGAAGTCCGCATTCGCCGCGATCTCGTCAGCCGTCATCGCAGCCCTCGGGACCTCTATCATGGTACCTATCTTGTAGTCGATCCTGCCCTTGGCGCCGACATCTTCAGCGACCTTCTCGATTATCTCCTTTATCATGTCGAACTCCTTCACGTTACCGATAAGTGGAACCTCTATCCACGGCTTTGGCACAGCGCCAGCCTTCTTTGCGGCGAACGCCGCCTCGAATATGGCCCTTGCCTGCATGGCGTTTATCTCAGGGTACTTGACCCCGAGCCTGCAGCCCCTGAACCCAAGCATCGGATTGAATTCCTTGAGGCTCACCATGGTCTCCTTCAGCTTCGCTGCAGGAACGCCCATTTCATTTGCCACCTCGTTTATCTCCTTGTCCTCGTGTGGAAGGAACTCGTGAAGCGGCGGGTCAAGAAGCCTTATGACTATAGGCATCCCGCTCATCACCTTGAAGAGCCCCAGGAAGTCCTCCCTCTGGAACGGAAGTATCTTTGCGAGAGCCTTCTCCCTTCCATCGAGGTCCTCCGCGAGAATCATCTCCCTCACGGCCATAATCCTCTCCGGCTTGAAGAACATGTGCTCTGTCCTGCAGAGGCCTATGCCCTCGGCGCCGAACTTCTTGGCGACCTCCGAGTCGTGCGGCGTGTCCGCGTTGGTCTTGACAGAGAGCTTCTTCCTCTTGTCGACCCACTTCATTATGGTTGCGAAGTCGCCGCCTATCCCGGGCTCTATAAGGCCGAGCGCGCCTACGTACACCTCGCCCGTCGAGCCGTCAAGCGTGATGACCTCGCCGGCTTTTATGACCTTTCCGCCGGCCTTGAACTCCCTTGCCTTCTCGTTAACTGAAATCGACTCGCAGCCTGCGACACAGCACTTGCCCATGCCCCTTGCGACGACCGCCGCGTGGGATGTCATGCCGCCTCTGGCGGTGAGTATGCCTTCTGCTGCGTCCATGCCTTCTATGTCCTCAGGGCTTGTCTCGGTTCTCACAAGAACGAGCTTCTCCTTCGGGTCCTTCTCCTTTATGGCCGCTGCCTCATCTGCTGTGAATACAGCCTTTCCGACAGCCGCCCCAGGCGAAGCCGGAAGGCCCTTTGCGATGGCCCCGAACTTCTTCTTCGATTCGGGGTCTATCTGCTTGTGAAGGAGCTGGTCCAGCTGCTCGGCCTTCATCTTCATTATGGCCTGGTCCTCAGTGAGGAGCCTCTCCGCGACCATGTCCACAGCAACCTTGACGGCTGCGCTTGCGGTCCTCTTGCCATCCCTCGTCTGCAGCATGTACATCTTGCCATTCTCTATCGTGAACTCGAAGTCCTGCATGTCCCTGTAGTTCTTCTCGAGCGTCTTTCGGATGTCCTGGAGTTCTTTGTAGCTCTTCGGGAGTTCCTTTGCCATATCGTCGAAGTGCTTTGGCGTCCTGATGCCCGCGACGACGTCCTCGCCCTGCGCGTTCATCAGGTACTCGCCGTAGAGGACGTTCTCGCCTGTGGCCGGGTTCCTCGTGAATCCGACGCCCGTGCCGGAGTCCCATCCGAGGTTACCGAACACCATTGCCTGGACATTCACTGCCGTACCAAGGTCGTCCGGTATGCCGTTAAGCCTCCTGTACGTGATGGCCCTCTTGTTGCCCCATGAGCTGAACACGGCGTTTACCGACGCATCGAGCTGCTCTCTAGGGTTCTGCGTGAAGTCCTTCCCCGTCTCCTTCTTTATCAGAGCCTTGTACTTCTCGACAACTTTCTTCAAATCATCAACTGAGAGGTCGGTGTCCTGCCTTCCGCTCTTGACACTATCAAGCTCGTGCTCGAACTTGTGATGCTCGACGCCGAGTACGACGTCACCGAACATCTGAAGGAACCTCCTGTAGGAGTCCCATGCAAACCTCTCGTTGCCTGCGAGCTTTGCAAGCCCCTGGACTGCCTTGTCGTTGAGCCCGAGGTTCAGAACAGTATCCATCATGCCAGGCATGGACACGGCCGCGCCTGACCTCAC
>CAZGWZ010000053.1:0-6969 GCA_964529545.1 uncultured archaeon | reverse complement strand
GAGAGTTCCTTTACGAGGGCGTCGTGGGCGTGGCCTGCATGGACGCCGTTACGTATGTAGTCTATTATCTCCTGCTTTACAGCCATGTCGCTCTGTTTATAATTGGTCGTATGCTCTTAAAAATAGTCAACCGGGTGTCACAAGCTCGCCTGCGCCCTTTTCCACGAGGAGCTTGGCGTTGTCCTCCGGGACTGTAGCTATGTCGCCAGACTTGTATGGCCCGTAATATCCCATGTCTATGCCGACGAACTGCGGTATGTCCTGAAGGAACGCGACAGGAAGGAAATTGAACTTCTCTCCCGAAAGCGCCTTCTTCTTCTTTCCGTGATAGTCCTCCAGGCTCTTTACGACGCTGTCGAAGAGCTCCCTCTCCTCGGGGGTCATGTTCTCGGGTATGGAGCCAGACCTCACGTATGAGAGCGTGAAGCTTAGTATCTTCCTCTCCCTCATCTGTGTTATGCTCTGGAACCTCTGCTTTGCGCCCTGGTACTCTATGTCGTCTCCCTTCTCGCTTGCTATGGCCTCTTTGTTCGAGAGGTACTCCATGACCTCTGTTATGAAGCTGTCCGGGAGCTTTGCGAGCTTTCCGGCCAGTTTCTCCTCCTGCTCGATCTTCCTGAGAGTCTCGTAAGTTATCATGGTTACCTGTATATTCTTGTAGATATTTTTTAAAAATCTGCGTTAATAGTGCATTAACATGAATTCCAAAGATTTAAGGGTCTACTACTCGAGAGAGGACGTGCAGCAGGCCATTCTTGACGTGTCAAGGGGAAGGGAAGTGGCCGGTGTCTTCGGTGACGGCAGATTCTCCAGCAGGCCAAACACCATAGGATACAGGAAGGACATAGAGATGCTTGTCGATTCAGGGGCCGTCGCTTTCCACGGATCCCTTGAGAAGTGGGTAAATCCCATGAACGTCGGCAAGCCCGGATACGAGAAGACGCGGACAGGCTGGGACCTCATACTTGACCTCGACTGCAAGGACACAGAGCACGGGAAGGTCGCGGCAATCACGCTCCTGGACGCTCTCAGGAAGCACGGGGTGAAGAACGCTTCCATAAAGTTCACCGGAGGCACGGGGTTCCATCTGGGCATACCCTATGGATGCTTCCCAAAGGAAGTGGACTACGCCGACACTGCGACCCAGTATCCCGGCCTTGCGAGGAGGATCGCACTCTACATAAGGGACTTCTCAAGGCAGAGCTTTGAGAAGGCGCTTCTCAGGAAGTGGAGCGTGGAAGAGCTCGCAGAGAAGACGGGAAAGCCCGTAGGCGGGATAATGTCCGGTGACGGCATAGATCCTTACAAGGTCGTGGAGGTGGACCCTGTCCTCATATCCCCAAGGCATCTCTTCAGGCTTCCTTACTCGCTGCACGAGAAGTCCGGCCTCGTATCGCTTCCCCTGAGGAAGGGCGAGATAGAGGGGTTCACAAGGGAGGACGCCCATCCCGGGAAGGTCAGGCTCATAAGAGGGTATCTGGACAAGTACGAGAAGGAAGAGGCCTCGATGCTGGTCACGGAGGCCATAGACTGGGCGGCCAAGCAGAAGATAGAGAAGGAGAGGAAGGTCGTAAGGGAGTTCACGCTCAGGAAGGCCGTCCCGCTTGAGCTGGCGCCCCCGTGCATCGTAAACATACTTAAGGGCCTTTCGGACGGGAAGAAGAGGAGCCTCCTCATACTGATAAACTACATGTCATCGCTCGGATGGAAGTGGGAGGACATAGAGGCAGAACTGCCCAGATGGAACGAGAAGAACGTCCCTCCTCTGAGCGAGACGTACCTCAGGGGACAGATAAAGTGGCACGAGAGACGGAAGAAGCGCATGCCCCCTCCGAGCTGCAGCAATGAAGGCTACTACGAGAACTTCGGCGTCTGTACCCCCGATTTCACGTGCGGAGGTCAGAAAAAGACCATAAGAAACCCCGTGAACTACGCGCTCAGGAAGATCAAGAAGAAAAACGACTGACAGTCACTTCTTTATGGTCTTTGGTATCGCCATTACCTGCTGCCTTCTGGATATTATCCAGTACCCGACCATCGCAAACACGAGTATGGCTATCACGAATCCCATGACAAAGAACGGGTTCAGAAGAACGTTACCGACCAGCGAAGGTCCCTGCGTGTCCGGGCCCTCGTCCTTTGTGAGCTTGGAATAGTCTATCATGTCCTGGCAGTTGTCCATCGCAAGCTTTGTGAGCCTCCTCGCCTCATCTACGTCCCCGCCCCTCAGGGATTCCTCGGCCTGTAGGATAAGCCCGAAGAGCTCCATGCATTCCGGATTCTCCTCGAAGAGGTCCTTTACCATCACTATCTCTATGAGGACCTTGCTTGCGTTGGTTGGTATCGGCTTTATGGTGAAGGTCGTGGTCTCGGAGTGCACCGGTCTCTCGGAGTCCGCATACACATGCGCAAGGTACGTGAGGTTGACATTCAGCTCCCCTATGGTTATGTCAATCCATGTGGTGGCATTCTGCCCGACTTCGAGGCTTTCCACGTAATCGTCCCGAAGCTTCAGGGTTATGTTGGTCTCGTTTACGGAGACGTTTAGCCTTATCTTTTCCAGGTCATAGCTGCCGTCATTGAGGAGCATTACGCTGGCCCTGCTGCGGTTGCCGACAACCTCCACTATCTCTTCGATTATTATCCTCATCGACACCTTCTTGGGTATCACGCTGTGCTTGGTCGTAGGCACCGGCACCTCCTCGGGCGGCTGGTACTCGACTATGAGCGTCACGTTGTTGCTTGTAGCGTTGTACTCCGTGTCGTTTCCCACGAACTTGACCCAGCTCGTGCCTATCCAGGAACCGACGGGTGTAAGTGTCACAATGCTGTCATCTATGTCTATGTTGACGTTTGCCGCGCCTATGTAATCGTATGAGAGCTCCTCTCCGTAGTCGTCTATGAAGTGGTCGTCCAGGTCAAGAGGGGTTATGGACATACCGTTGTACCACTGTATCGGGGAGGTTATTGACTGGTTGAACCTGGGCGCCCTGTTGGCCGAAAGGACCGTCATGTTGACGCTCGCATTGTCAGTGAACCCCTGAGGGTCCATGACGACAAGGGTTATCGTTACGCTTGCGCTCGAGAGGTTGAGCGCATCGTCGTAAGATACCGTGTATGGCCACACGGCCGAGCTGACAGTGGTGTTGCAGTTAGAGACCGGATTCTCGGTGACCGGGGACAGGGATGTGTCAGGGACTATGAGGGTTCCGTTGACGTACCAGTAGCATGTGAGGGTGTCATTGTCAAGCGTGTCATTTGCCTTGTAAAGGAAGTTCTTCTGGGAGCCTTCGGTCATCACATAGGTGGATGCGGGATAGAGGTACTCTATCACCGGAGCGTTATAGAGCCTGAAGACCGTTATGTTTGTGTCGTCCCAGCCGGTGGAATTAGGATAGGAGTACGTGGCGTTGCCCGCATCTGTGACGGTGAAGTTCGCTGTGTAGTTCCCCGTCTGGCTGTTGTCCGGTGTGAAGTTGACCTCTCCTGTGTACCAGTCGATCGTGAAGAGGCTGCACGGCGTCGCGTTGCAGGTGAAGCTCACGTTGTAGAAGAATGGGGTGTTGTTCTCCTCGTCGGTGGCGTTTATGCTGTATGTGAAATTGTCCCCGGCAGTGATGTTTATCTCATCTGCTATGCCTATGAGGACGGGAGGGTCGTTGACCGGATATATAGTCATGTTTATCAGCCTGCTCGTGACATTGGACTGGCTGTCGGTTATAGTAAGGTTGTAGTAGTATAGCCCGTGCCATGTCTCGTTGTAGGCCGTGAAGTTCACCACCCCGGTAGAAGGGTCCATGCTTATGTAGTCCGTGCCCGAGCAGTTGCCGCTTGGATAATAATCGGTGGATGAGGTGCAGTTAACGTATGCCATCGAATACGTGAGGCTCTCGGAGTATACATAGTCAGGAACGTGAAGGTCCTGGTCTGGGTCGTTTGGCTTTATGCAGTACTCGACGTTCTCGTAGAGCGGCAGGTCGACAGGATAAGTTCCGGACTCGTCGCAGTCGGTGAAGTTTGATATGACTGGCGGGTCGTTGATGTTCAGCACGGTTATCTCGATGAGGTGGGTCGTTGTGAGGTTCCATATGTCTGTCGCGTTTATCTCGATGGTGTAATTCCCGACCTGGGCGTTGCTCACGGGAGTGTAATTCATGGTGAGGTTGTGTACCGGCGGATATCCGCTTGAGTTTATGGCGACGGGGAACAGGTTCACAGGGTATGATGTCAGGTTACGGTAGAGGGTGGTATTGGTTATCACGAGGGTGTCGTCCTGGGGGTCGGTGATGTTGAAGTGGTAGAAATAGCTCTGGTTCTGGGTGACCGTTATGCTGGAAATGGCTGTTATTAGAGGAGGGTCGTCCTCTGCTATAGAGACGTTGACAAGAGTCCAGTTCATGACTCCGGAGCCGTCCGCGACAGAAAGGTTAAGCGTGTAGTTTCCTGTGTCGTTCCTGACTGCATTGATGTACAACCTGGCAGTGTCATCGCTGACCTTGGTTATGGAGAATGTGGAGTTGCTCTCGATGGTACACTCGACCCCCACAGGAGTGACGCAGTAGTAGAAGGCGAACCCGAAAGTCAGGTTGTCGCCGTATATGGTCTCGAGGTCCGCGTCATAGGCGTTGACGTAATAGTTGTAATCCGTCTCCTCTACCGCATAGGGCAGCACAGTGCTTACATTATAGAGGAATGGCGGGTCGTTGACATTGAGTATGGTGACATTGATTAGCAGGTAGTCTGTCAGGTTCGAGGGATTGGTGCCGTTGTCAACCACGCTGACGTTGAGGGTGTAGTTTCCGACATGGTCGTTTGTAAGGACGTTGTATACATACCCGTATGCAGACTCGTTCGGATAGTACGTGCTGTTAGTGGAAGCATAGAAGAGGCTTGTATTGCGGAAGGCCGTCAGGTTCTGGTAAAGCGTAGTGATGTTGAAGAGTAGCGTATCGTTTTCTATGTCGGTTCCGTTGAACATCAGGTACAGCAGGTTCCCCTGGTCAAGGTTTACTTCCGTGCCGTTCCAGGAAGTGATGTTTGGCGGGTCGTTGACATTCTCCACTGTGAACCACAGCACTGTGGAGTTGGTGGAATTGTAGGCGAACTGCGGATAATCGCTCCCGGAGTCCTCGGCCGTGAAGTTGAGCTGGTACTGCCCGACGTCCCAGTTGGTGGGCGTGAAGGGCTCTATTGTGATGTTGTCCTCTGATATCGTGAAGTTGAAGAGCGTGCAGTTGGCCGTCCTGTTCTCTACCCAGTGCGCCTTAAGGCAGCTGACAAAAGTGAGGTTGAACTTGAAAGGCGTGTTGCCCTCCTCATCCGTCGCTGTTATAACGGACTCGGGAACCGATGTGCCGTTCAGCTCCGTGTCTTCGGTAGCGCTCGTCGGAAGCTGGCTGAACTGTGGCGGGTCGTTTATCGGGAGTATGGTTATGTTCTGCAGGACTGAATTGGTAGAACCGTCTGAGTCGTTCACCTGAAGGTTTATGGTCCTCTCCACGGTCGATGTCGCGTTGTTAATGATCACCGTCCACACGCCTGTCTCCGTGTCGAGGGAGAATCCGCTGAAGCTCCCTGATATGACATTGTATATCAGTACGTCGTTTGCGTCGTCGTCGCTCACGTTCTGGCTGAAGTCGTAGACGCATGGCGTCTCTTCGTAGCATGTGACCGTCGGGAGGTAGCCGCCGATCGTATCGAATATGCACGTGTCCCCTGTATTCGATATGCTCACGTTGTCCGTGAGCAAGAAATCCGCATGGCTGTCGCTGCTGCAGTTTATCTGGAAGGCCAGTATGCCTTTGTAGGTGAAGGACCTGTTGTACTCCCATAGGTAGGATGTCGCATTGTACGTCATCCCGGTCCATGACTCGTATGAGCTGTCATTGTTCTGGTCGAACCTTATTTCGCAGTTCCCGCTGGCAGGAGCTATCGGGTTGTCCGAGCTGTCGGTGTAGTTTGCAAAGAAGTGCGTGTCCCACTTGTAATAGTCGTCTGGATCCTCGTAATCCTTTCCCATGAAGCAGTATGGTTTGTGTGCCGCGTAAGACGTGGGGTATGTCAGCTTGGTGTCAGGGCCGTTGTAATAGCTGTCAGTCTCGTCCCAGATGACAAGCTCCGCGGAGCCTCCGGTCGGTGAGTATGTAAGGAAACCCGTCAGATTGGGCGTCGTGAAGGCCGTGTAGAAAAACAGAGCTGATACTAATGCAAGTATAGCAGCAAGCCTAATTGTTTCCTCCATTATACCCGTTAATTAATTGTTCAGGGAAAATTAAATAGGTTCCACTGATACGAATGGCGCTTCGCAGGCAGCGTCTGCTGAATCCGGCCGATTTGCGGTTTCCCGGCGCTTCTTGCGTCTTTTTAACAAATTTATATCATGCGCCCGAATTAGATTATTATGGAAGATGAGTCATTTCTGAAGAAAAAGATACCCGAGTATCAGGAGGTTCTGAGGGCGATAAAGACCGAGGTCGCAAAGATAGTGGTGGGTCAGGAGAGGGTAATAGACATCATACTGAACGGCATACTGGCAAACGGGCATATACTGGTGGAGGGGGTTCCGGGGATAGCAAAGACCGTCCTCATAAGGGCGATAGCCGCGGCGACAGGCGGCCAGTTCAACAGGATACAGTTCACCGTAGACCTCCTCCCGACAGACATAACGGGACTCACGGCTTATGACGAGAAGAAGGGATTCTACGTCATAAAGGGCCCGGTATTCGCCAATTTCCTGCTTGCAGACGAGATAAACAGGGCGCCTCCCAAGGTTCAGTCCGCTATGCTCGAGGCCATGGCCGAGAAGCAGGTGACCATAGGAAAGGAGACGTTTCCCATGATGAACCCGTTCTTCGTGCTCGCTACGGAGAACCCCATAGAGACCAGCGGCACGTATCCCCTCCCGGAAGCGCAGATAGACAGGTTCCTCTTCAAGATAAAGATGGGCTATCCGACGTTCGAGGAGGAGAA
>CAZGWZ010000052.1:0-7154 GCA_964529545.1 uncultured archaeon | reverse complement strand
GATATCGCATATTTCCGATATCTTATCAGCGGCTTCCATAGGCCCGAGACCCGTGAATGCCTTCGCCTCCTCCTCGTTCAGGAAGACTATGTCCGCATACCCGCTCACTATCATCCTAAGGTCATCGAGGTTACGCTTGACGAGCCCGGGATCAGAGAGGTCGATCGAGACCCTGACGCCGCTATCCTTTGCAAGCCTTATGAGGTGCATGGCAGACCTTTTAAGGACGGGGTCCTCCAGGACGTAGCCCTCAGTGTGGAATATCCTTGAGTTTCTGAGGTCATCGTAGACATCTGCAAGCTCCTCGGTCTGAAGCGTTATGGATGCTCCCAGATTGACCACGAACGTACGCTCGCCGTCGGGCGTGACAAGGTTTATGACCGTCCCTGTCGCCTTGTCATCGCACCTCTTTATCCTTGACTTTATCCTGTCATTTATGACTATCTCCTCGTAGAGCTTACCGTGGGAGTCGTTACCAATCTTTCCGCAGAGCACCGAATGAGCGCCAAGGGACGCCATCGCGAATATGGTGTTAGCGCACGAGCCCGCGGGGACCACCTTCTTCTCACTGCCGCTGAACTTCTCAAGAAGAGACACCATCCTTTCATCGTCAACTAGGTGGAACATCCCCTTCGTGAGCTCTAGCTCCGCTATATGCGAGTCATCGACCTGCATCAATATGTCCACAAGGGCATTTCCGAACCCGAAGACGTCGAATTTCATAAGAGTAGTATTCCGGCACGGTTATATAAAAAAACCTCTAAAGGAGCATGCCTGTGGTGTGCTCAGCGTTCCCTATGCCGATGCCCATGTCACTGATTGTCGTGACACTTCCTGTCTTCTTTTCCACGAACTTGAGATCTATCACCCTTGCTGGATACTCGTTATAGACCAGCTTGTTCGGTATAAGACCGAAGACGTTCTTCCTAAACGTCCATGAGGAATGCGAATAGCAGCTGACAGTGAACTCTATAGAAACCTCGCCATTGCTTCCCGTGACTATGAAATCCGGATACTCGCCTTCAACTCGCTTCACCCGGATGTCCTTTATCACATGAGTGACCTTGCCGTCAAAGAAAACTATGTCCTTTTTCACAGCCTTGCCAAGCACCTTTATGCTGTAGTACTTGAGTATGCCGCCCCCTCGGAAATGGAACGTTCCCCAATGCCAACCAACCGAAGGCGCGCTCACAAAGACCCTCTGGAAGTAGGATGTGCCCTTGACATTCCTACCGTCGACCGTGCCGACGAGGTCGAAGTGGTTCATGCGAAGCATGGAATACCCGAGATTTCCAAGGAAGCTGTTGTATGACTGTTCCGGCTTTGCGATGTCATGCATGTGCCTGCACTCCGAGACGAACCTGAACCTGTCGCCTATCGTGACTATGCTCTTCTTCCCGGAGACCTCGAATATTGTCTGGGTCTCCGATGACGTGGAGAGCTTGTTCTTTCCTATGTTGAGGACGCACGGCTCGAGAATCATGTTGTGATGCATCTCCTCGCCGTCGAAGTACCAGGAGGCGACAGCCCCGTCCATGTTCATCCTGTCCTTTAGGACATCGAGCCTTATGTCAACGCCGTTGCAGTTTATGCTCCTCTCGTTCTTCGTCGACCACAGTATCATCAGCTGCCTCGGCTTCTCCGGATTCTTAGGATTGTCGAAGAAGAACAGCCAGAACCACCACCACCATGAGCCTTTCGGCATGGGCTCGTCCTTTACGTCGAAAACCTTCTTTACGAAGTCGACACTGTCTCCTTTCCTCATGCAATATAGTTTGGGTTTGTTCTATTTAAGTCGCCCGGAAGATGCCCGTGAACCTTAAATTACTTCCCGCGAATTAATGAGATGTGATTAAATGAATAACGGCGACTATGCAGTTGCAGTCACGGTAAGGCCTGACAAAATAAAGGCCAAGGAAAAGGACTACGAGTTTCTAAGCAAGCTCGCGCTCGCCTACGAAACAGAGCTGAAGGAAGGCAAGCTGGATGACATGCGGGACATACTAAGCGAAATGGAGGTTCACTTCAGGATGAGCAGAAGTCTGCCTTTCGAGATGAACAAGCTCTACAGATTCGAACGCATAGACAACGAAACCATACGCATATACACATCAGGGGGCCCGTGCATCGTCCCGAGCAAGTACTTCATGAAGATGTCCTTTTCATGATATGGCCGGCATTTTTATTTCATTCGTCCAATTAAGCTAGTTATGAGAAGCGTCAATGTAGGGATATTCCACGACGAGGGGATAGGAAAGGAGCTTGGGAAGAAGGGTACCGAGAGCGACATCGTCTTCCATAACAGGAAGGCAGACGACTGCATATACACGTTCATGCATCCCCTGGAAGGAAAGCTCTCTGCGAAGGCACAGATAATGTCCGGAATAGACGCAGCGATAGTATCCTTTGAGAACATGACGCCCGAACTCGGCGAGACCATACTCATGCTCAACGCTTTCAGAATCAAAAGCGGCGTTGTCTTAGTTCATCCCGGGACGGACGTCAACCAGGTCGTCGCGATGACGAGAGGCACTACGCTGGAGTCCTTCGTTGTCAGACAGAGAGACGTGCATGAGATTATGGACACACTGTCTAAGGTGGAGCCCGAAAGGGACGAAAGCTCTCCTGCCATCATCGCCGTAGACCATTCCTTCAGCGTCAAGGGGGTCGGCGAGGTAGTTCTCGGCTTCGTTAGGCAGGGAACCCTAAAAAAGCACGACAAGCTGAATCTCCTTCCCTGCGGAAAGGAGATAGTCATACGGTCCATACAGATGCACGACAAGGACTTCGACGAGGCAGGACCCGGCTCGAGGGTGGGCCTGTGCATAAAGGGCGCAACGGTCGAGGAGATGAGAAGGGGAAGCGTCATTTGCGCACCGGGCGCATGCGAGTCGTCAGCGAAGCTCAATCTCTCGATCACGAAGAACACTTTCTATCGGGGCGGGCCAAGAGAGGGAAGCTTCCATGCGAGTACAGGCATGCAGACGGTTCCCGTGAAGGTCTCCGGGATAGACGGAGATTCGCTGGCTATAGAGTCCGGAAAGCCTATAATATACAGGAAGGGTGATATCATGGCGCTGCTGGACCTCAACGCTGAGAAGGTCCGGCTCATAGGACATGCTGTGCTCTAATCTAAGTTTACAGAAATATAATCAGAATAGGATGAAGCGTAAAAAACGGTTGCCTGAGGGGTGACTATATGGTAATATATTGATTTGATATGGCCCAGCTTTACTGTGCCTTTTATAAAGTTTACTGTACCTATTATATAATCACCAACTTAAGGAGTGTGAAAGAATGAGCGAAGCAACCGAAGACGTTATTAGCATAGAAACCGCAGAAGGCACGATAGGCCCGGCGGGCTACCCAATAGCAGCCGACATCGATTACAATAAGATCAATCCGGCTATCTGCGGAGTGGGAAGGTATCTTGCAATAAGTACGCCCCCACTGTCCGTTTCCAATCTGGAAATCAACAAAAGGATACAGATGCAGTAAACCCTTTTTTATTAATTTATATCTCTTTTTGTCAATTTGGGCGCAGGACGAATGTGCCTGCATATAATACAAGATGCAGCAGACAAACCTTTAAAAGGGCGGTTGACAACAGAATGTATGCTAAGGGCTTGCAGCGAGTGCGGGAGAAGGTTCCGGATAAATGTGAAATGCGTCGAGACAGGAAAGCGCATGTGCAGGAAATGCTGCGACCTGGCGAACGATAACTGTCAATACAAGATATTCTGCTGGTCGAACCTCTCAGGCTAGTTCTAGCATCCTGTCTATCGCTTTCTTGGCCTTTATGCGTATGTCCTCGGGTACCTCCACCTCGTGCTCCATGTGTCTTAGCGAGTGCAGCACCTTATGGACTGTCATCTTCTTCATGTTCGGGCACAGAGCGGCGTCAGACGCAGGATAGAAATTCTTCCCGGGGTTGTCCTTCTTGAGGCTGTAGACCATTCCGGTCTCGGTGCCTATTATGAACTCTGTCTTCCCGGATGAGGCTACGTGCCTTGCCATGCCACCTGTGCTCGCAACCAGGTCCGCAAGCTCTATCACGTCGAGCCTGCACTCGGGATGCACCAGGACATCGGCATCGGGATGAAGCCTCTTCTGCTCTCTTATGTGCTCCGGGAGTATGCGGACGTGCGTAGGGCAGTAGCCCTCCCAGGATACGACGTCCTTGCCGGTCATCTTCCTCACGTAGTTTGCAAGATGCTTGTCAGGGATGCATATGACCCTCTCGTTGGGGAAAGAGTTCACGACATTGATAAGGTTTGATGAAGTGCAGCAGACGTCCGATTCGGCCTTTACATCGGCCCTCGTGTTTACATAGGTCACTACAGGCGCACCAGGATTCTCTCTCTTTAGTCTCCTGACGTCTTCTGCTTTTATCATGACAGCCAAGGGACATGCAGCGGAAGGCTCTGGCAGAAGCACCCTCTTCTCAGGGGAGAGTATCTTCGCAGTCTCCGCCATGAAATCCACGCCGCAGAAGACAATTACATCGGCGTCCGTCTCTGCCGCCTTCTGGCTGAGCCCAAGGGAATCACCCCGATAGTCGGCTATGTCCTGTATCTCAGGGGGCTGGTAGTTGTGAGCCAGTATGACCGCGTTCCTCTCCTTCTTCAGCTTCTCTATCTCAGTTATTGCATCATCGTCCCGGACCATCTACAATATTTCCGGCGCGCATTTAAAGTTTTTACAAGTCATGTTCGTCTTTTGACTGATTCTGAAAGAAAAAGCTAAAAACACCCGTTCGCCAATACATAAGTTATGATTGTAGCCATAACAGGGACTCCGGGAACCGGAAAGACGTCCGTCTCAGAAGAGCTCAGCAAGCTCACAGGATGGAAGGCGGTATCCCTAAACTCCGTGGCAGAGGATAAGGGCCTCTACGCGGGCCATGACAGAAAAAGGAAATGCAAGATAGTTGACATGGACGCCATAGAGCGGGAAATGGACGGGATTGACGCCTCGGGCGGAGCCTTCATAATAGAGTCTCATTACTCCCATGACATCCCGTCCGATGTCACGATAATACTCAGGACTAACCCCGGCGAGCTCAGGAAGAGGGGAGAGGAGAAGGGATGGAACAAGAGCAAAGCCGAGGAGAACATAGAAGCGGAGATAATGGAGGTGTGCGCCTCCGAGGCCAAGGAGAGCGCAAATTCCGTGATAGAGTCCGACACGACCGGGAGGACCCCCGCGCAGTCCGCAGCGGAGATAGCAAGAAAGCTCGAATCCATGGGCTTCTTCGTCTCAAGGGAGCTGAGGCTTCCGGAGAACATGAGAGAGACGCTCAGAAAGCCTTACGGGAAGCTCTTCAAGGACCTCGACGAGGCGCTCGTCTACATGAAGGGCTCTACCATGCATTCCGTCGGGGATGAGGTTGGCTACGATCTCTACTCGAGGAAGATAACGCCTGAGATAATGGCGACCGACGGCATGATAAGAAGGAAGCCCTCAGAGAACAGGATAGAGACGCCTTACAGGATCATACGTGCCGATAACAGAGCGGGATACATAACAAAAGGCCTATGGAAAGCCGTGCAGGATGCCATATCATCGGAAAAGCCCGTAAGGCTCGATGTGAATGGCGAGGAGGATATGGCCGTACTTCCGCTGATGCTCCTCGGAAGGGAGGGGGACTGCATAGCATACGGACTATTCGACAAAGGGGTATGCGTCGTCAGGATAGGAAATGACTCCAGAGAGACGGCAAGAAAGATTCTTTCCAAGATAGCGTCTTCCCAATAAATTAAAAGTATAGCACGTCATTATTAACTATGATAAGGACTGTCACGCTTCTCAGCGTCATGACCGCGCTGTTCCTCGGGATAGGATTCTTCCTAGGAGGTTTCTTAGGCATGACCATGGCGCTTGTTCTTGCTTTCGTCATGAACTTCGTGTCCTACTGGTACTCTGACCGGATAGTTCTCAGGATATACAGGGCGCATCTGACAGACGACGAGGGGCTCAATGAAATGGCAGAGCACCTCTCAAGGGAGGCGGGCATACCAAAGCCCAAGATATACATAATACCGACAGAAGTGCCTAACGCCTTTGCGACCGGCAGGAACCCGGAAAACTCAGCGATAGCCGTCACAAGGGGGCTCTCAAGGCTCTCGAAGGGAGAGATGGAGGCAGTCATGGCCCACGAGATGGGACACATACAGAACAGGGACGTCCTGATACAGACGGTCGCGGCGACGATTGCCGGCGCCATCGCGTATCTTGCGATGATAGGCTACTGGAGCCTGTTCGGAAGCAACAGGAGGGACAACTCAGCTCTCATAGGTATAGTCTTCATAGTCATATTCGCGCCGCTCGCCGCATCGATAATAAAGCTTGCCATATCGAGGAGAAGGGAGTATGCTGCAGACCACAGCGCAGCCATCATAACGAGGAAGCCGCAGAACCTGGCTTCTGCCCTGAGGAAGATTTCCGAGATGAGCGCGCACAACCCCATGAGGGGCTCTTCGGCGACCTCCCACATGTGGATAGTGAACCCCTTCAAGGACGACTGGTTCACAGGCCTGTTCTCAACCCACCCGCCGATAAAGAGAAGGATAGCAAAGCTCGAGAGGATGAGCGGGGCAGAGGGTGAGTAAGCATGGAAGGCAGACATAAGAAGAACGGCATACACGTAGGCCTCATTCCTGACGGCAACAGGAGGTACGCGCAGGACAGGGGAAAGCCCGCTTTGTATGGCCATATTCTCGGAGCCAAGAGGCTCGAGGACTTCATAGAATGGTGCAACGAGTATGAGGAGATAAACATGATATCCATATTCGCGCTGTCCACGGAGAACCTGAAGCGCCCGCAGGAGGAGGTGGATGCGCTCTGGGAGGTATATGGAGCCGAACTGAAGAAGCTCTTAAACGACCCGCGGGTGAAGAAGAACGGAATGAAGGTGAGGGTCGTAGGGGAGAGAGGCACATGGAAGCCAGGCGTCAAGCAGATAGTCAAGGAGCTCTATAACTCGACTAAGAGCTATTCCAGGATAGTCCTTAACGTCATGCTGGCATACGGTTCTAAGCTTGAGATAAACCAGGCACTGAAAGAGACTATGAGGAAGCCGTTCGACAGGCTTGACAAAGCGCTCTACGTCAAGAGGCCGCTGGACCTCGTCATAAGGACGGGCAACCAGCACA
>CAZGWZ010000051.1:5809-7236 GCA_964529545.1 uncultured archaeon | reverse complement strand
CAGGGCAGGGACAGGAGGTTCCAGGCCATACTGCCCCTCCGCGGGAAGATACTGAACACGGAGAAGGCCAGGATAGACAAGATATACGAGAACAACGAGATATCCGCGATGATGACGGCCATAGGCACAGGCGTCAACGAAGAGTGCGACCCGTCCAAGAGCAGGTACGGGAAGGTCATGATAATGGCAGACAGCGACGTGGACGGAAACCACATCGTGACGCTCATACTGACATTCTTCTACAGGTACATGAGGCCCATGATAGACGCAGGCAAGATCTACGTCGCGAACGCTCCCCTCTACAGGATAAAGAACAAGGGGAAGGTGACCTACGTCTTCAACGAGAAGGAAAAGGACAGCTTCGTCGCCGAGGCGGGCGGGGAGAAGGGCCTTCTCATACAGCGCTTCAAGGGTCTTGGCGAGATGAACCCTGAGCAGCTCTGGGAGACGACACTGGACCCCTCCAAGAGGATGCTCAAGCAGATAACCATAGAGGACGCCATGCTCGCAGATGAGGTGTTCTCGACGCTTATGGGCAACGAGGTGCAGCCCAGAAGGGAGTTCATAATAAAGCATTCAGGAGCGGTGAAGAACCTTGACGTCTGACAGGAAGAGGCCGGAGAAGGAAGGGTCCGAAAAGGGCGAGATAATAATAAACAGGCCCATCGAGGACGAGATGAGGGACGATTACATAGACTATGCGATGTCTGTGATAATAGGAAGGGCGCTTCCCGACGTAAGGGACGGGCTGAAGCCGGTCCACCGGAGAGTGCTCTACTCGATGCACGAGCTCGGCCTCGGCCACAGCAAGCAGTACCGGAAGTGCGCGAGGATAGTCGGTGACGTGCTCGGTAAGTACCACCCCCACGGCGACCAGGCCGTATACGACACCCTCGTGAGGCTCGCGCAGTGGTTCAGCCTCAGGTACATGCTCGTCGACGGCCAGGGCAACTTCGGAAGCATCGACGGCGACCCCGCGGCAGCCATGCGATACACGGAGGCCAGGATGGCAAGGATTGCCGAGGAGATGCTCCGCGACATAGACATGGAGACGGTTAAGTTCGAGCAGAACTTCGACGGCAGCACTGAAGAGCCGATAGTGCTACCGAACAGGATACCGAACCTTCTAATCAACGGCAGCAGCGGCATAGCCGTAGGCATGTCCACAAACATGCCTCCGCACAACATAGGCGAGGCCTGCAGTGCCATAACGATGCTCATAGACAAGCCGGAATCAGACGTCATGGAGCTGATGGAGGTCGTCAAGGGCCCGGACTTCCCGACAGGCGGCATAATATGCGGAAGGTCCGGCATACTTGAAGCTTACAAGAACGGCAGGGGCTCCATACGCATACGGGGACTTGTCGAGATGGAGGGGGAGGAGAAGATAATAATAAAGGAGGTCCCCTACATGGTCAACAAGTCCA